>NZ_JAIXMK010000109.1:0-12089 GCF_020328095.1 Streptomyces sichuanensis | reverse complement strand
ACTTCTTCGACCTCGGCGGCGACAGCATCATGTCGATCCAGCTCGTCAGCCGTGCCCGGCGCGCCGGACTGCTGATCACCACGCGTGAGGTGTTCCAGCACAGGACCGTCGCCGAGCTCGCCACCGTGGCCCGGTCGGCCTCCGACGCCTTGTCCGGCGTCGCCGCCGAGCCGGAGACGGGTGAGGTTCCCCTGCTGCCGATCGTCCACTGGCTGCGCGAACTCGGTGGACCCATCGAGGGCTTCAACCAGTCACGTGTCGTGCCGGCCCCCGCAGGGGCCACGCAGCCTCTGCTCGAACAGGCACTGCAGGCGCTGCTCGACCGGCATGCCGCGCTGCGCATGCGCTTGGAGCGTTCCGGCGAGGAGTGGAAGCAGTACATCCCGCAGACCGCCACCGTCCGCGCGGCCGAGCTCTTGCAGCGGGTCGACGTGATGGACCTCGACGACGACACGCTGGAGTCCACCATCACCGCGCACCGTGAGGCGGCGATGGGGCGGCTGGCGCCGGACGACGGCATCATGGTGCAAGCCGTATGGTTCGACGCCGGGCCGCGGCGTGGCGGACAGTTGCTGGTGATGGTGCATCACCTCGCTGTCGACGGCGTCTCCTGGCGCGTGCTCCTGCCCGACCTGTTCGAGGCATACGAGTCGGCGGAGAGGGGTCGGCCGGCCACACTCGAACCGGTCGGCACCTCGCTGCGCGGATGGGCTGCCCGGCTCCACGAGCTGGCGGCAGAACGCCGAGAGGAGACGGGATTCTGGGAGGCGATGGTGCGCGAGCCGGAGCCCCTCCTCGGCCGCCGGCCGCTGGACCCGGCCCGTGACACCGTCGCCGCGACGCGCTTCGCACACGTCCGGCTGCCGGCCGCCCTCAGTACCGCACTGATGGCAGACGTACCGCGCGCCATCCACGCGGGCGTCGACGACGTGTTGCTCACGGGGCTCACGCTGGCGCTCGGCCAGTGGCGTGCCAAGTGGCGCGGCACCGACCGCGAGGACGTTCTCGTCGCGGTGGAGAGCCATGGCCGGCACGACGTCGTCGAAGGCGTCGATCTGACCAGGACCGTCGGCTGGCTGACCGCCATGTACCCGGTGAGGATCGACCTCGCCGGTACCGACCCGGCACAGGCACTGGCCGGCGGACCGGCCACCGCACGGGCCGCGAAGGCGGTGAAGGAGCAGCTCAGGAGCGTTCCGGACCACGGACTGGGCTACGGCCTGCTCCGCTACCTCGACGCAGAGGCGTCGAAGCGGCTGGCCGGCGGCGCCGAGCCGCAACTCTCCTTCAATTACCTCGGCCGCTTCACCGCCCCCGAGGATGCACTGCCGCCGACCGCCACCGAGCCGGTCTTCGAGACCGGGCGGTACACCGGTGGCGCCGACGGACAGCGGCCGTTCGCCCACGCCCTGGAGATCAACGCGCGGACGGACGACTTCACCGGCGGCTCGTCGCTGAGCTGCACCTGGACCTGGCCGGACGGGCTCTTCACCGACGAGGAGATCCAGGAACTGTGCGAGGGGTGGGTCACCGCCCTCCAGGTGCTGGCCGACCAGCTGCGGCGGCCGGGCGCCGGCGGGCGCACCCCGTCGGACCTGCCGATGGTCCGGCTCACCCAGCAGCAGATCGAACGGCTGGAGTCCAGCCTGCCGGCCCTCTCCGACGTGCTGCCGCTGTCGCCGCTGCAGGAGGGCCTGCTCTTCCACGCCCGCTACGACGAGGACAGCCACGACCCGTACACGGTTCAGTTCCTGTGGGCGCTGGACGGACATGTGGACCGTGAGGCGCTCCGGGCGGCGGCCAGGACACTGCTGCGCCGCCACCCGAACCTGCGGGTCGGCTTCCGCCAGGACGACCTGGACCGCCCCGTGCAGGTGGTCGTCGAGGACCTGGCCCTGCCCTGGTACGAGCACGACCTGCGGGCGTTCAGCGGCGACGCCCTCGACCGCGAGGTGGAGCGGATCGTCGAGGAGGACCGCACCCGACGCTTCGACCCGAGCCGCCCACCGCTGATCCGCTTCACCCTGATCCGGGTGGCCGAGAACGCGTACCGCTTCCTGTTCACCAACCACCACATCCTGCTCGACGGGTGGTCCATGCCGGTGGTCCTGGGAGAGCTCGCCGCCCTGTACGGCACGGCGGGTGACGACCGGGCACTGCCCGCGCCGGCCCCCTACCGCGGCTACCTGACCTGGCTGGCCGGGCAGGACCGTGCCGAGGCCGAGAACGCCTGGCGCGAGGCGCTGGCCGGGCTGCAGGAGCCCCTGCTGCTTGCACCCGTCGCCGGCCAGCGGGCCGCGGCGGTGCCGCAGCGTCAGGTCGTCGACGTGGACGAGGCGCTCAGCGGGGAACTGGCGGAGCTGGCCCGCAGGCAGGGGCTGACCCTCAACACGATCGTCCAGGGCGCCTGGGCCACGATGCTCAGCCGGCTGTCGGGGCGCGACGACGTGGTGTTCGGCGCCACCGTGTCCGGCCGGCCGCCGGAGGTGCCGGGCATCGAGACGATGGTCGGGCTGTTCATCAACACCCTGCCGGTCCGGGTCCGCCTGGAGCAGACGGAACCCGTGATCGCGTTGCTGGGCCGGATCCAGCAGCAGCAGTCCGCGCTGATGGACCACTCGTACCTGCGGCTGTCCGACATCCAGCGGATCGCCGGGTTCGGTGAACTCTTCGACACCGCCACGGTGTTCGAGAACTACCCGGCACCGCCCCAGGGGCTGGAGTCCGAGCCCGGTGAGGTGGATGTCAGCGACGACGAGACACGCGATGCCACGCACTACCCGCTGGCACTGTGCGCTTCCATGCGCGGCCCTTCGCTCCGCCTGCGCGTCGACCATCAGCCCGACGTGTTCGACGCCCGGACCGTGACCGGGCTCGTCGACCAGCTCGTGCGCTGGCTGCAGGCCCTGGTCGCCTCGCCGGACCAGCCGGTCGGGCAGATCGACCTGCTCGGTGCGGAGCAGCGCGACCAGGTCGTACGGGAGTTCAACGAGACGTTCCGCCCGGTGTCGCCGCTGCGCTGGTCCGAGCTCGTTGCGGAGCAGGCCCGGGCCAATCCGCACCGCACCGCCGTCGTCAGTGGTGACGAGCGGCTGAGCTATGCGGAGCTCGACCGGCGGGCGAACCAGCTCGCACGGTTGCTTGCCCGGCACGGTGCCGGGGAGCGGTCGCTGGTCGGCCTGATCCTGGAGCGCACGCCGGAGACGGTCGTCACCGTTCTTGCCGTCGCCCGCGCGAACGCCGCCTACCTGCCGATCGATTCCCGCTATCCGGCCGAGCGGTGCGCGTTCATCCTGGCCGACGCGCAGCCCGCGCTGATCGTGGCGACCGCGGACACCGTGCACCTGCTGGACGAGATCGGCGCCGGGACCCCGACGCTCCTTCTGGACGATCCCGCGGTGCTGGCCGAATGGGCGGCCCAGCCCGCCGCGCCATGGACGCCGGCCGGTCCGGCGTCGCCGGAGGATGCCGCGTACGTGATCTACACGTCGGGTACCACGGGCCGTCCCAAGGGGGTCGTGGTCACCCACCGCGGCCTCGGTAACCTCGCCGCGGCGCAGATCGAGCGGTTCGCGATCGACGCGGACAGCAAGCTGCTGCAGTTCGCCTCGCCCAGCTTCGACGCGGCGGTGTCGGAGATCGTCACGACCCTGGTGGCAGGAGCCACCCTGGTGCTCGCGCCGACGACCGAGCTGATGCCGGGGCCGGCGCTGACCGAGGTGATCACCCGCCACGGTGTGACCCATGCCACGATCCCGCCCACCGCTCTGGCCGCCGTCGGGTCGGACGGTCTGCCCGGCCTGCGCACCCTCGTGGTCGCCGGCGAGGCATGCCCCCCGCACCTGGTCGAACAGTGGGCCCCGCGGCTGCGCATGATCAACGCGTACGGTCCCACGGAGGTGACGGTATGCGCCACGATGAGCGAGCCGCTGTCGGCGTCCGTCCCGATCGGCCGACCGATCGCCAATACGTCGTGCTACGTGCTCGACGATCGGCTGCGGCCCGTGCCGCCCGGGGTGGCGGGTGAGCTCTACGTGAGCGGACCCGGCCTGGCACGCGGTTACCTCAACCGGTGCGACCTGACGGCCGAACGGTTCGTACCGGATCCGTTCGGCGCACCCGGCGGGCGCATGTACCGCACCGGTGACCTCGTCAGCTGGACCCACGACGGGCAGCTCGCCTTCGTGAGCCGGGCCGACGAACAGCTCAAGCTGCGGGGTTTCCGGATCGAGCCCGGCGAGATCGAATCAGTGCTCCTCGGCCATCCGGACGTGGCCCACTCCGCCGTCGTCCTGCGGGAGCTGCGTCAGGGCGGCCGTCGGCTGGTCGCCTATGTGGTGCCGGACGACGGTGCCGGGATCGACCCGGCCGTGCTGCGCAAGCACGTCGCCGCCCAGGTGCCGGACTACATGGTGCCGGCCGCTTTCGTACCGCTGCCGGCACTGCCGGTCACTCGGAACGGGAAGCTCGACCGGGCAGCCCTGCCCGAGCCGGACGCGGCGGGAAGTGCGGCCAGCGGGGCGCCCCGGACGCCGCGTGAAGAGGTCATGTGCCAGCTCTTCGCCGAGGCGCTTGAGGTGCGCCGGGTCGGGATCGAGGACAACTTCTTCGACCTCGGTGGCGACTCGCTGATGGCGGCGGCGCTGGTCAGCCGGGTGAACCTCGTCTTCGGGACCAAGCTGAGCATCGCCGCGCTGTTCGAGAGCCCCAGCGTCGAGGGTCTCGCCCAGCGGCTGACGACCGGGGAGGAAGGCGATCCGCTGGATGTGCTTCTCCCGCTTCGCAGCACCGGCGCCGCTGAGCCCGTCTTCTGTCTGCCGCCTGCCGGCGGACTGAGCTGGACCTACGCGGGCCTACTGCGGCACATCGACCCGGACCATCCGGTCTACGCGCTGCAGGCACGCGGCCTGGCGAGGGACGAGGCGCTGCCGGAGTCGCTGGCGGCGATGGCCGAGGACTACCTGGCGGAGATCAGGAGGATTCAGCCGCACGGCCCCTACCACCTGCTGGGCTGGTCGCTCGGCGGCGTGCTGGGCCACCTCATCGCCACCCGGCTGCAGGCAGCGGGGGAGGAGGTGGCGACGTTGGCCATCCTGGACGCCTATCCGGTGCTCAACACACACGAGGCGGTCGAGGAGGGAGCGGACGATGTTCTCAGGCAGCTCCTGGCGTACCTGGGGCACGACCTCTCCGAGCAGGGTGACGCTCCGCTGGACTACGCCCGGGCCCGGGGCCTGCTCGACGACGGTGACAGCGCCATCGCGGGTCTGGAGGAACGGCACATCGAGGCCCTGGCGCGGGTGGGCAACAACATCGCCCGCATCACGTCGGACTTCAGCCTGGACCGGTTCCGGGGCGACGTGCTGATCTTCGTCGCCACGGTGGGCAAGGAGGGCTCGGCCTACACGCCGGACCTGTGGGACCCGTACGTCGACGGAAGGGTGACCCGGCACGACATCGCCTGCCCCCACAACGACATGACCAAGGCCGCGGCCTGGGCGGAGATCGGGCCCGTGCTCGCCCGGTCCCTGCGCGACGCCCGGGAGAACCCGGCAGCATCCGACCGGTAGGGAAGGAAATCAAGTGATTCATCCCTTCGAAAACTCTGATGCCGCCCACCTGGTGCTGGTGAACGCCGAAGGTCAGCATTTTCTGTGGCCGGTGTTCGCCGAGGTGCCTGCCGGCTGAAGGACGGCCCGCAGCCCATGGTCCGGACGGCCGTCGTAACAGCGGCCGTCCGGACCCCATCGACGAAGGAGAACACCACAGATGCAGCAAGCGCCTGAGACGGAGCAGCACCACCCGCAGGCACCGTCCGGTGACAACGGCGAGGTCCCCGTCTTCCAGCTGACCGACCCGGAACTGGTGAGGGACCAGTACGGCTTCTTCGCCCGGCTGCGGGAGAAGGCGCCGGTGTGGTGGGCCGAACTGCCCGACGGCTCGCGGTGGCTGGTCCCCACCCGTTACGAGGACATCCGCAAGGCTCATCTCGACCCGGTGCTGCGACAGAAGCCGGATCCGGAGGACGATCCGGTCTCCGATGAGGAGGGGGGCATCTGGCGGATCTACAACGAACATCCGGTGGTGTCGGATCCGCCCAAGCACACGCGTCTGCGCAAGCTGCTCAGCGCCGCATTCACCGCCCGCCAGACCGAACGCCTGCGGCCGCGGGTGGAGGAGGCGGTGGCCGAACTGCTGGACGGCCTCGCCCGCGCGGGTGCGGACGGCGAACCGGTGGACCTCATGGAGAGCTTCGCCTGGCAGCTGCCGCTTGTGCTGATCTGCGAGCTGCTGGGCGTTCCGGAGGATCGTCGCGGCGTGTTCCACGAGTGGTCCCGCAACTCGCGGGACTTCACCGGCGGCAGCACGCACGAGGGCCGCGAGGAGATCGCCTACCGGATCATCGACGTCATCAAGGAGCTCGTCGAGGAAAGGCGCGTGACGCCGACCGACGACCTGCTCGGCCAGATGGTGCTCGTCAGGGATGCCGATGAGGGCCGGCTCAGTGAGATGGAGTTGCTCTCGACGGCCTTCATCGTGCTGCTGGCCGGTTTCGAGACCAGCGTGGGCCTGATCGGCAACGGCGTGTACGCGCTGCTGCGGGACCCTGCACAGCGGGCACTCGTGGAGAACGACCCGTCGCTGCTGCCGGGTGCGGTCGAGGAGTTCCTGCGGTTCGACCCCTCGCTCTTCCTCACCAACGTCCGGATATCCGGCGCGCCGACCACCGTCGCGGGTGTCGACATCCGCAAGGGCCAGCCGGTCCTGCTCTCCCTCGGCGCGGCCAACCGGGACCCGGAGCGCTTCCCGGACCCGGACGTGCTCGACATCACCCGGTCCGCCACCGGGCACCTCGCCTTCGGCTACGGCATCCACCACTGCATGGGCGCCCCGCTGGCCAGGATGGAGGGAGCGATCGCGATCGGTCGTCTGCTGGAACGCTTCCCCAAGCTGCGGCTGGCGGACACGGAGGAACTGCCCTTCATCCCGAGCCCCATCTCGCGCACCCTGCTGAAACTGCCGGTCCTGCTGGTCTGAGGACGGCAACGGCCTGGTCCTGCCGCCGCACGGCGAGGACCAGGCCGTTGCCCGGCCGAGCGCCGTGCCATGCGCGGGGGCGTGGCGCTGGCGGCCGACCGGGACGGAGGATCAGGCGGCGAGCGAGCCCGGGGCCGCCGGCCCGGACGCCTGCGGTACGTCGCACGGACAGTCCGTGGCCGCGCGGTGGTACTCCCATGCCGCACCGGCCAATGCGATGCCCCACAGCAGCCAGCACGCGTAGAACGTGAACGGCACCCAGGAGCGCAGCCCTATCTCCTCCACCGAGGGCTTGAGGGGGTCGAGGGAGTGGCGTACTGCCGTCACGAGCGCGGCCGGAGCGACCTGGGCCAGCACGGCCACGGCGAACGAGGCGGGCGCCAGTACGAGCGGGCGCGGCACCCGGGAGCCGCCGACGGCGGGTACCCAGCGTGGGAAGACCCGGCCCCAGGGCCGCACCAGTGCCAGTGACAGGACCGACCCGGCGAGAGCGGGCACGACAGGCAGCCACCCACCCGGAATGTTGTGGATCACGTCGGGCCGGGTGATCCCGACATCACTTCCGCACTCCCACGCCAGCTTGACCACCGGGTACGGCAGAGACAGTGCGCAGGCCGCGTAACCGCTCCACGACGGGAAGCGCGGGGCGTCCCCGCGCAGGGGGCGCCCGCACCGGGTGCACGTGCGGGCTCCGCCCACGGGACGCTGCCGGACGGCCGAAACGGTCAGCGCTGCCGAACCCAGCGCGAGGCAACGGGCGGCGACTCGGGGCGCGTCGACGACCGCGGCCTCCTGGTCTGCCGGCCCGGTCGTCCGATGAAGTGCCACGGCCAGCGCGTCGAAGAGCAGTTGACTGCCGCCCTGGACCAGTGCTGCGGCGGCACCGAGAGCCACGGGCTCCGCGATGCGGCGTGCACGAGGACGGGTGGGGCCTGCGGAGGCCAGGACCGCGAGGGCCAACCCGCCCACCACGGACGCCCCCTTCATCAGCCGCTCACCCGGGAACGGACCGACCGCGCCACCGCGGCGGCGGGCGAGCGAGGTCGCTGCGAGGGCGGCGGCGCAACCCGCGACGGCGAGTGCCGCCCGGGCCCGCCGCCGTCCGGAACCGTGCGGCACGGGCCGGGTAGGGGGACCGGATGCGGTCCACGTAAGCGAAGTCATGTCGGCTCCCGCCGTTCCACCTGCGATGTCGTGCACCTTACGAACTCCTTTGGCACCAGCGGCAGTCCGCCGTGACTCAACGATGCCTCGCTCTCCGCGCAGCGGAGCCACCGCACGTATTCAAATCTTGGAAGCGCCGGCGGCCAGAGGGCCGGGCCGGGTCAGGATGGTAGCCACCCTTCCATCGCCGCAGTCCGGCCGGGGATCCCACACGCTCGCACGAAACGGCGTTCACATGTCCCAGATGACCGATCCGCTGCTCAGCAGCGCCGTACCCGACCTGTCCGATCCCCGTCGGTACGCCGCGGAGGGTATCGAGGAGGTCTGGAGCCGGCTCCGCAAGGCCCACCCGCTCTTCCTCACCCGGCGCCCCGCCGCGGCCGATTTCTGGTCGGTCCTGAGCCACGACCTGGCGTCCCAGGTGCTCAGGGACAGCTCCGCCTTCTCCTCCACCGGCGGGATGCGGCTTGACGCGGACCCGGTGGCGAACGAGGCCGCCGCCGGGAAGATGCTCATCGTCACCGATCCACCGCGGCACGGCGGTATCCGGCGCGTCATCAACTCGGGCTTCACCCCGCGGATGGTCCGGCGCCTGACGGACAACATCAGGCTGACCGCGATCGGCGTCATCGAAGCCGCCCTGGAGCAGGGTGACGTCGACTTCACGGAGGTCGCCGCCCGTCTTCCGGTGTCCGTCATCTCCGACATGCTCGGAGTGCCCCGCGCGGACTGGGACTTCATGCTCGAACTGACCATGATCGCGTTCGGGGCCGACGAGAACGCCGGAACCGATCCGAGGAGGGTAGCGGAGGCGCACACCGAGCTCCTCGTCTACTACGACAACCTCCTGCGGCAGCGTCGGCGCGACCCGCAGGACGACATCGTCAGCGCGCTCGCGCACGGCACCGTCGACGGTGCGCCCCTGACCGACGAGGAGATCCTGCTCAACTGCAACGGACTGATCTCCGGGGGCAACGAGACGACTCGCCATGCCACGGTGGGCGGGCTGCTGGCACTCATGCGGGAACCGGACCAGTGGGCGCGGCTGAGGACGGAACCCGACCTGCTGCCTTCCGCGGTTCAGGAGATCCTGCGCTTCACCAGTCCCGCCCTGCACGTGCTGCGCACGGCGCGGCAGGAGGTGACCCTCGGGGGCCGGACCATCCGTCCCGGGGACCAGGTGGCGGTGTGGCTGCCCGCGGCGAACCGCGACGAAGCGGTGTTCGCCGATCCGGACCGTTTCGACGTCGCGCGTACCCCCAACCGCCACCTGGCCTTCGCCCAGGGAACGCATTTCTGTCTCGGGTCGGCTCTGGCGACCAGTGAATTGTCCATTTTCTTCGAGGAGTTCGTCGCGCGGGTGGGTGCGGTGGTGCCGCGCGAGGCGCCGAAGCGTATGGAATCCAATCTGATCTGGGGATTCACCTCGATGCCAGTGACGCTGACCCGGCGGGTGACCTCCCATTGACCCCTGTTCGGACGGGGACCCATGTGAACGGTGTATCCGTGACGAGATGCGCGTTCCCAGGGCGGTACCGGCCGAAGCGAGAGCCAGAGGAGAGAGATGACCACGCTGTCAGAGATAGATGAACCTTCAAGTGCCGGAACAATCCTTCTGGCCCTGTCCGAAGCGGAACGACACGACGTCGCCGTGCTCGCACGAGAACTTGCCGCCACGGCGCCGGCCTTCGTCGATGATCCGCGATGGCTGTCGCAAGCGCGACACACCTCTTGCCGTCTGCCCCTGCGGATGAGAGAGGTCCTCCGTGGCTACCGGCATGATCCGGGGCCCGACGGCATCCTGGTCATTCGGCATCTGCCGGTGAGTGAAATGGACCTGCCGCGGACTCCCATCGAACCGGATTCCGTGGAAAGAGTGGCCACGGAAGCCGCGGCCGTCGCCGTGATGATTTCCTTGCAGATCGGTGAGATAGCCGCCTACCGGGACGAGAAGTCGGGCGCGCTCGTACAGAACGTCGTTCCGGTTCCGGGCAGGGAGGAGTCACAGAGCAACGCCGGCTCCATTCCGTTGGAACTGCATGTCGAGAACGCGTTCCACCCACACCGACCCGACTACGTGGGCCTGTTGTGCCTCCGCGACGACCACTCCGGGACCGCGGGCACCCTTGTCTCGTCGATCCGTGCGACCCTGCGGCTCCTGCCCACGGAAGCCGTACGCGTACTCCAGGACAGGCGCTTCACCACGGCTCCGCCGCCGTCCTTCCGCGGCGGTGACGCGGCAGCTGCGCATGCAGTGCTGACCGGCGACCCGGCCGACCCGAACGTCAAGGTGGACTTCCACGCCACCAGCCCCTGTGACGACGAGGCCAAGTGGGCGCTGGAGCTGCTGCGGAGCGCGTTCCTCGACGCCTCGCAGAACCTGGTCCTGAAGCCGGGCGACATGGCCTTCGTGGACAACCGCATCGCCATTCACGGGCGGACCGCCTACACGCCCCGCTACGACGGCCGTGACCGCTGGCTGCACCGCACCTTCGTGCACCTGGACCACCGGCGGACCCGGGGCCACCGGCCCGACAACGGCTACGTGTTGCTCTGATGTTCAACCCCTGACGCATGCGCCTCCCCCGTGCGGCGGATGCGGATGGTCCATCGGGCGGACGCCGTGACAGCGGACGCCGGGGGAGGCTTGAGCGACAGTAATACGGAGCCGGAGGAATCATGGTGGCTGTTCCCACGAAGACGCAACCTCACGAGGGTCCCAGGCCGCCGTGCAGGGACGCGGGGCGAACAGCGTGGTCGCGACGGTGGCCGACCTGGGCACCGTTCGTCGCGGCGGTGTGGGGCGCGTCGTACGCCGCGGTGGAGACCACGTGGGCCGCGGCGGGGGTCACCGTTCCGTGGACACCGCACACATCGGTTCCCACGGGCGTCCACCTGCTCCTTGCCGCCTTCGCCGTGCTGGCCGCTGCCGCCTGTCTGGCCACTACCCGCACGCTCGCGCCACGCGCCCGGGTGGCGGTGGGGGTGTCGCTGGCCACAGCACTCCCCGTGTTCGCGTTCGGCATGGCCAGCCTGCCCGCGTACTTCGTGACGCTGGCCTCGTTCTCCGGGGTGGACAGCGTCACCGGCCTGACGGGTGTCCTGTTGAACACGGCGGGCGCTGCCCTGCTTGTTCTCGTCGGCCTGTCGTACCGCCGACGCCTTCGAGGCAGGTGCCCCCGGTGCGGCCACGAGCACACAGGCGGCCATGACGGCCCGCTCGTCCATCCCCGGGCCTCCGTCGCGTCGAAGCGGACCCGGGTGACCGTCTACCTGCTCATGTGCGGTCTCCTGCCCTGGGCCGGCGTCAAGACCGTCTGGACCCTGGGCGGTGACGCACTCGGTGTCACCGCCGAGGCGTGGCGGGAGTCGAACAAGGGCGAGTCCGAAGTCGCCAGGGCGCTTTCCACCGTGGGAATCGACGTCACCGTACTGGCTGCGATGGCCGGGATCTTCCTGTTGCTGGGGCTGATGTACCCGTGGGGGCAGGTGTTTCCCCGATGGACGCTGTTCCTCTCGGGGCGGCGGGTCCCCCGCCTGCTGCCCCTGCTCCCGGCATGGCTGACTGCCTTCGGCCTGTCGTTGTACGGTGTCCTCCTTTTGATCTTCGCTCCGCTCAGTGCCGCCGGTGTGCTGCCGAGAATGAAGCCCACCGGAGGATTCACCACTAGTTCCGGGATCACCTGGATGGTGGAATTCGGTGGCTTGGCGTTCGGCGGTCTGGGCTTCGGCCTTCTTGTCGCGGCCCGTTCCTACGCGGCCCGCACCCGCCCGATCTGTGCCGGCGCCGACGCCCCCGTGCCGGCGCCCGCCGAGTAGGGCCCGGCAGCGGCTCTCCCGCTCCCTGTGCGCTCCCCCACCTGCGAAGTCGACGCACGGCCTCAGCC
>NZ_JAIXMK010000108.1:0-25155 GCF_020328095.1 Streptomyces sichuanensis | reverse complement strand
GCACGGCCTCAGCCGTGCGTCGACTTCGCCGTTGTGGGGACTCCGCCGTCACCGGCGGGGCCGGGTAGGGATGCGGGAGGTTCGCGGAAGGACAGGGCATGCACGTGGCCTCCGGGGCTGCCGGCTTGCGCGCGTTAGCCGTAGCCGGCCCGGTCGGCCGGTCTCGGGCCCGGCTCAGGCCGCCACGGTGAGGGGAAACGACGCCGGCCCCCCGCGAGAGTGTCGCGGGGGGCCGGCGTCCGGTTGTCAGAGCGGGATCGTGATCACACGCCGGCGGACTCCACAGTGTGCTCGGGCTCCTGTGCGACCGGCCGGCCCGTGTCGGTCCCGGCGGACCCACCGCCACGGCTGGGCCACCATGCCTTGTCACCCAGCAGCGCGGTCACCGTCGGCACCAGCAGCAGGGCCATGATGAACGCTGTCAGCAGGATGCCGAAGGCGACGGCGAATCCCATCTGCTGGAGCATGGAGTTGTCGGCCAGCACCAGGACGCCGAAGGTGCCCGCCAGGATGACGGCCGCGGAGCCGATCGTCGGTGCGGAATGGCTGACCGCGAGCCGCGCCGCCTCGGCCGGGGACTTGCCTCGGCCGACCTCTTCGCGCAGGCGCGCCACCATGAGGATGTTGTAGTCGGTGCCGATGGCGACGACGAACAGGTACACGATGATCGGCAGCATGAACAGCAGGCCACGCTCGCCCTTGAGGTCCTGGAAGAGCCACACGGTCGAACCGAGGGTCGCAGTGAACCCGAGGCCGACCGCGATCATCAGGTAGACCGGCGCGACCACGCTGCGCAGCAGCAGGCCGAGGATGATCATGATGGCGAGCCCGGCGACGGGGAAGACCAGCTTGTAGTCGTGGTTCACCGCGGTCTGGATGTCGGCGAGTACCGCGGTCGAGCCACCCACCAGAGCCTTCGTGCCCTCGGGTGCGCTCTCGTGCACCGTGTCGCGGAGCGGACCGGAGACCAGGTCGATGGCCTTCTCCGAGGCCGGCCGGTACTTCAGCACCATGTTGTACTGGGCGACGTCACCATTGGGGTTCAGCTTCGCCGGGGAGACGTCGCCGACGCCTTCGGCCTTGGAGATCGCCTGCTGGAAGGTGTCCAGGGCGGCCTTGTCGAGCTTTCCGCCGTCCTTGGACTGGATGTACACCAGGCTGGGGTCCGACTCGCCGGCGGAGAAGCTCTTCTGCATGTCCGCCATCGTCTGGACGGACTCCAGGTTCTTCGGCAGCGAGCTCTCGGAGTCGAATTCGGACTTGAAGCCGAGGGCGCCCACGGCGAGAACGACCAGCACTCCGCCGGAGAGGGCGGCGACCAGGGCGGGGCGTCGCGAGACCATGTTGCCCACGCCGTTGGCCAGCCGGTTCTTCGGGGTGCGCTTCCACGCCTTGGACGGCCAGAACGCCTTCGTGCCCAGTAGGGAGAAGACCGCGGGCACCAGGGTGAGAGCGGCGACGAGCGTCACGCCGACGGAGATCGCCAGCGACGGGCCCATGGCGCGCATGCTGCCCATGGTGGACAGCACCAGGGCGAGGAAGGCGACGATCACCGCACCCGCGGCGGAAGCGATGGTCTCACCGACCCGGGAGACGGCGTCGATCAGTGCCTGCTTCGGCTCCTGGCCGGTCCGCAGGTGCTCCCGGTAGCGGAAGAGCAGGAAGAGAATGTAGTCGGTACCGACACCGAACAGGACCACGATGAGGATCGCGGAGACGCCGCTGTCGGCCTCCAGGCCGAACAGGCTGCTCGCGGTCGCGATGAGGCTCTGGGCCATGATGAACATCAGAATGATCATCAGCACCGGCAGCAGGGCGATGAGCGGGCTACGGAAGATGGCTCCGAGCAGCACGATGATCAGAAGCACGGTGGCCATCATGATCATTCCATCGGTGTCACCCCCCGACTCCCTGGCGTCCACGTTCGTCGCGGCCGGGCCGGTGACGCCCATCTTCAGGGAGCTGCCCTGGAGCAGCGCCTTGCCGTCCGTGCGCAGCTTCTTGACCGACTCCAGAGTGGCGTCGTCCCCCAGGTCCTTCTTCGTGGAGAAGACGCTCGCGAGCGCCATTTTGCCGTCCTTGGAGACCGCCTCGGGCGACGTCACCACGCTTTTGAAGGTCTCGTACTTCTTGGCCTCGAGCCCTTCGGTGGTCTTGGCGACTGCAGCCCGGTCCGCATCGGTCAGCTTCTCGCCGTCGGTCCGCTGGTAGACGACGATCGCCGCCGCGCTCTCCTGCTGCGGGAAGGCGCTCTCCTGGAGCTTGCCCACCTGTACCGACTCATAGTGGGAGGGAAGGAAGTCTGCCTGATCAGTGCTCGATTTCAGTTCCGGGGCCAGTCCGGCCAGGGCGACCGCCGCGACAATCCAGGCCACGATGGTCAGCCATGGCCGGTTGACGGAGAACCGTCCTATCCGTCCGAACATGACGCTCCTTTGGGAAAGTTATTTCTTCTGCCGCTCCAACTGCTCGGGAGGACGGCATGTGTTATCGGTGTCCGCTCGCGGGACAGCATCCATGGCAGGTTAGGAGCGTTCGCCCAGCCGCACCATGCGGTCCCGCGGAAATCGCCCCGTAGTCTGACCGGTCCTCCGCCATGCGGTGGAGGGCGGAATCCGCCTGGGAGGTCGTGGAGGACTGCACGCGTCCGAGGCGTAACCGCGTGCCAAGTTTCCGTCATGCATCTGAGCGCTCGGCGGGAAGCAGCATTCCCTGGCAGCTTGTTGACAACCTTTGTGGAACTACCCGCCCTGCCCGTGCGTTCTCGCTTTCCCGTGTCCTCTTGTGGACACGTCCCTGCGGGCCCGAGCTGCCCGCGGCAGCGCCCGGGGAGGGTCGCCACGTCGAATTTCCGAGGGCGTGGCCGGGCCGCTCGCCCGTCGAAAGCAGAGCTGGGTGAACGCTCCTCTGCGGCACCCTCCCGGGAGGGCTTGGCGGGTCACGGTGGCGAAGGTCCGACCGGTGTCGCGGACCCCGGGCCGGCCGGCGGCACGCAGGGCGCCAAGGCGCCCCTCCCGGAAGGAGGACGACCAGTTAGGTGTCTACACTTGAATAGTGCTCCTGACCAGCAGCAACAGCGGAACTGTAACTGGAGCTGGGAGAGGGCCACTGTGGGAACGACCGAGCTGCTGATCACTCTTGACCGCGACGGCTCCGTACCCTTGCAGCAGCAGGTGTGTGACCAGTTCATCGCGCTCGTGCGCTCCGGTCGGCTCCGCCCCGGAGACGCCGTGCCTGCCTCCCGCGAGCTCGCCCGGCAGCTTGGCGTCTCACGGACCGTCGTCCTCAGGTCCTACGAGCTGCTGCGCGCAAACGGCATCCTCACCGCCCGGCGCGGCTCCGGCACGAAGGTCGCCGGGATCGAGGGCCGGGAGCCGAATGCCGCCGCGCAGCCGGCCCCACAGGCTCCGCTCGCTCCCCAGCCGCCCAGACCGACCGATGCCGGGCACACACTGTGGCAGCCCTGGGAGCCACCGCCGATGCCCCGCAAGGGGGGCGCGCTCGACTTCCGGCACGGCACACCGGCGTTGGCCGCCTTTCCGGTCGCCCGCTGGCGCCAGTCCCTGGCGGAGGCGTACGGCAGGGCCGACGACGCCTCGCTGGGTTACGGGCTCGCGGAGGGATCCCCCGCCCTGCGTACCGAGATCGCCACGCTGGTGCGGCAGAGCCGTGCCCTTGATGCCTCTCCCGAGCGCATCGTGGTCACCAACGGCGCCACCCAGGCCATGGACATCCTCGTACGGGCACTGGTGGGCCCCGGTGACGTCGTGGTGATCGAGGATCCCAGCCATACGGTGTTGCGGCAGATCTTCGGCGCGGCCCAGGCCACCGTGGTGCCCGTGCCGGTGGACGAGGAAGGGCTGCGGGTCATGGACATCAATGCCCGGGTGCGGGCAGCGGGCCACGATCCGGCTCGCGTGCGGCTGGCCTATGTGACGCCGTCGCATCAGTTCCCGACCGGCTGTGTCATGTCGCAGTCCCGGCGCCGGGCCCTGGTGGAGTGGGCTCACGCGCATGGCGCGACCGTCCTGGAGGACGACTACCACAACGAATACGCGTTTTCCGGGGAGCGGCTGCCGGCCTTGGCCGCAGACGGGCACCGGGAAGTCGTCGTCTACGTGGGCAGTTTCAGCAAGACGCTCTTTCCGGCTCTGAGGATCGGCTACGCGATCCTTCCGCAGCACCTGGTGCGGCCCTTTCTCGGCATTAAATGGATCACCGACCGGCTCACTCCGACCGTCGAGCAGGAGGCGCTCGCCCACTTCATCTCCTCCGGGGCGTACGCCCGTCACATCAGCAAGATGACCCGCCTGTACCGGGAGCGCAGGCGGCGCCTGCTGGAGGCGTTGTACGAGCATTTCGGTGCCGGGGTGCGGATCTCCGGCGAAGCGGCGGGGCTGCACGTCCTGGTCACCCTGCCCGGGCTGCGCGGCCAGGACGAGAACGAGATCGTCCGCCGCGCGGCGGGTCTCGGCGTGCGGATCTACCCGGCTTCCGGGTACTACGTGCAGGACCCGCCCTCCGAGCCCGCCTTCCTGATGGGTTACGCGGCCCTCTCCACCGCGCGGATCACCGAAGGAACCGCTCTGTTGGCAGCTGCGGTCCGGGAGCCGTCGGGGGCACTTCCGGCGTGAACCGAGCCCGACGGAACCGCTCCCGATGGGCGAAGGGCACGGTGCAGTCGAACACGGCCTTGGCCGTACGGCCGTCGGCCGACACCGTCGGGGAGTAGGCGGTGGACTGCGTGGGGTCGAGGGGGAAGCCCTCCCGGTCGGGCAGCACGACCACGTCCTGGTCCGCCTGGAGCCGGGTGGCCATCGCCCACCACAGGTCCTGGTCGGACTCCAGGTCCACGTCCTCGTCCACGGCCACCACCAGCTTGATCATCCGGAATTCCTCCAGGATCGCCTTGCATGCCTCCCGGACCAGGGCGTCGTCCTCGGCAGCGCGTTTGTGCCGCCATTGCACGACCGTCATCAGCTGGCCGCCGCCGGCCGTGTGGCAGTGCACGGCGAGGACAGGCGCGCCGTGCCGCAGCAACCGGTCCAACACCGCGGCCTCCATTCCGAAGCCGAGCAGGATCGACTGCTCGTGGCCCGGACCCGAGACCGCCTGAAGGATCGCGCCCTGACGTGCGGTGATCCCAGTGACGCGGATGACCGGCAGGGACGGATGGGCACGGCCCTGATAGCCGAGGAACTCCGGCGTGGCGGCAGACCCGGCCGGGTTCTCCGGCCGCCGCTCGGGCAGCAGCTCCCCCTCGATGACGTACTCGGCGTGTGCGATGCACTCCGCCTCGACCGTTACGCAGGGCATCAGCTCGACCGGCGCCCCGCCGAGTGCCCCGGCCACCGCCAGTTCGTCCAGCTCCGCCGGTACCAGCGAGGTGGGGCAGCAGGAAGAGAGCAGCACGGCAGGGGCGATCCCCAGATGGACGGACACGGGCAGCGTCTGCCCACGGCGCAGGGCCGCCTCGTAGGCACGCTCCAGGTCGCGGCCCGGCACCATCCAGATGGTGAGCCGATCCGGTCCCTGGAGGCACATCCGGTGTACCGACAGATTCCGCACTCCGGTCTCCGGATCCGTGACCAGCACCGCGCCGAGCGTCAGATACGGTCCGGCGTCCTCGTCGGTGAGGACCGGGACCGGCAGCCTGGTCAGATCCGGTTCGCACGAGGTCCGGACCCAGGGAGCCTCGCCCTGGATGCGGACTGGCGGCACCGGCGAGGCCACCGCGTCCAACAGCCGGTACGGCAGCTCCGCCGGAGTGAGTCCCAGCAGTGCCGCGGCCCGTCGGCGCGTCCCGTACAGCCCCATCAGCACCGCCCCCGGAGGGCCGTTCTCCGGAGTGACCTGCTCGAACAGGACGGCAGGTCCGGGTCCGGTGGGCGGTGGGGCCGGCGCCCCGGCCCACCGGGCGTAGCGGGAGGAGACCCCGAACCGGGCCGGAACCTCCTCCCGCACCCGCACCAGTTCGCCCGGCATCGCGTCGAGCCCGGCGAGCGTGGTGCGCAGATCGGCGACGCGACGGGTCACGAACCGGCCTCTCGCGACGCCTGTCGCTGTCGCTCGGCGAGCCGGTCCATCTGCATCCGGGTGAGCTGGTCGATGAGAGTGCGGTACGTTGCCTCGGCGATCTCCGGTGGCATTCCGAACTCTTCGGCGAGCCCGCGCACCTTGGCGACGACCTCCTCCACGCGGCCGGGAGAGCGGACCGTCTCCTCGTCACGCTTGAACTCGGTGAGAGTGCGCACCACCGTGGTGCGCTCGGCCAGAAGCCTCACGATCTCACGGTCCAAGGTGTCGATGGTGACCCTCAGTTCACCGATGCGCTCGTGCACGGCGGTCACGACGCGGGTACCTCGTCGACCACGTAGACGACGGTGGGCTCGCCGTCGGCTCCCTGGGAGCGGTGGCGCTCGTCACCGGGGATGACGAAGCCCATACCCGGCCGGCAGGGCACCGACCGGTCGTCGAAGTGGATGGTGAACTCACCCTGCAGCACATAGCCTTGGTGGCCGCGGTTGCACCACTCCTCCTCGTTGAAGCCCGCGGGCAGTTCCATCAGGCGTACGCGGAGTCCCTGGGTGTGGACGATCTTCACTCGCCCGTCAGCACCCGGCTTCTGCCACTTCTCCCAGGGGATGGAGTCGAAATCGATGCCGACAAGGGTGGGTACCGCGGTATCGGCCGGACCGGCGGTCCGGGTCGTCTCTGATGTCATGATCGGCCTTCCTCCAAGAGGTGATGTGTGCTTCATGCGCTCGTGGTGAGCTGTCGGACCCCGGAGTCGTCACGGGACTGGCGTGACACCCGCTCGTTGCGGTCGGTCGGAGGCAGCACCGGAGCTCCGGTGAGTGCCTCCTGACGCTTCAGGAGTTCGACCATGTCGATCATCCGATGCACCATGCGCTCCAGGGCGTCCATGCCCTCCGCGTCGGTGAGGCCCGGCTCGGGCGAGGTGTTGCGGAGCAGGGCCGGGAACCCGCTGCCCACCAGGATCATGCGATTGAGCAGCAGGTTGTTGACGAGCTGGTCGTGCACCGAGGAATCGCTGTACCGGCGGCCCGTGACGATGGCCCCACCGACCTTGTTGGCCAACGGCCGGTCGAAACGTAGGAAGCCGACACCGGCGCGCTCGATGAAGATCTGCATCGGGTGGGCCAAGCCGAAGCCGTGAACGGGAACCGCGTAGATGATCCCGTCGGCCCGCTTCATCTGCTCGACGATGCCCGGCATGTCATCCTGCAGCTCGCACGGGACGAGCCGTTGATTGCAGTCCCCGCACGGGCTGCACGGGGAGATGCGGTGGTCGCGCAGGTGGATGGCATGGAAGTCGGCCCCCCGCGACCGCACCAACTGCCCCGCATGGTCGAGGGCGAGATCGGTGTTGCCCCCCGCACGTTCGGAACCGGATATACCAAGGATATAAGGACGTTCTTCTCGCACTTTTTGTCTGCTCTCTCCGCGCAGGGTATGGAGCAGGTGGGCCCGGATCACACCGAGCTCTGCACCTGCTGTCCCTCGCTGCGGTCAGTCCCGGAGCTTTCCTGAGAAGTAGTCGATGTACGCCTGCATGTCGAAGTGTCCGTGGCCGGAGAGCGTGAAGAGGATGGTCCGTTCCTGGCCCTCCTCCTTCGCCCGCAGCGCCTCGTCGATGGCCACCCGCACCGCGTGCGTGGACTCCGGTGCGGGCACGATGCCCTCGTTGCGCGCGAAGGTCACACCTGCCTCGAAGCAGGCGGTCTGCGGGACCGCGCGGGCTTCGAGCAGATCGGCCTCCTTGAGGGTGCTGATGATCGGGGCCATGCCGTGGTAGCGCAGACCGCCCGCATGGATGCCCGGGGGCACGAAGTCATGGCCGAGGGTGTGCATCTTGGTGAGCGGGGTGAGTCCCGCCGTGTCACCGAAGTCGTACGCGTACTCGCCCTTGGTCATCGTCGGGCAGGACGCCGGCTCGACGGCGATGGCGCGCACCGAACGCCCACCGCCCAGCTGCTCGCGCAGGAAGGGCAACGCCAGCCCACCGAAGTTGGAGCCGCCGCCCGCGGCACCGATCACGATATCCGGGTAGTCGTCGGCGAGCTCCATCTGGAGCAGTGCCTCCTGCCCGATGATCGTCTGGTGCATCAGCACGTGATTGAGAACGGAGCCCAGCGCGTACTTCGCCGTACCGCCGCTGTTCAGCGCGGCCTCCACGGCCTCGGAGATGGCCAGTCCCAGGCTTCCCGTGGAGTCGGGGTCGGCCTTGAGCGCGGCCCGTCCGGCCTCGGTGAGCTCACTGGGGCTGGCGGTGACGGTGGCGCCGAACGTCTCCATCAGCCCGCGACGATACGGCTTCTGCTGGTAGCTGACCTTGACCATGTAGACCTCACAGGCCAGGCCGAAGTAGGAGCAGGCAAGGGCGAGCGAGCTGCCCCACTGCCCGGCTCCGGTCTCCGTGGTGAGTCGCTGCACACCTGCCTTCTTGTTGTAATACGCCTGCGGAACGGCCGTGTTGGGCTTGTGGCTGCCGGCCGGGCTGACGCCCTCGTACTTGAAATAGATCCGGGCCGGGGTCTCCAGCGCCGCTTCCAGTCGGCGGGCCCTGATCAGCGGTGCGGGCCGCCACTGCCGGTAGACGTCCAGGACCGCGCCGGGGATGTCCACCTCCCTGGCAGTGCTGAATTCCTGCGCTATCAGTTCGGCCGGGAACAGCGGCTCCAGATCGGCCTCGGTCAGCGGCTCCTTGGTGCCGGGGTGGAGCATCGGAGGAAGCCCGCCCGGAAGGTCGGGGATCGCGTTGTACCAGGTGGTGGGGATGCGGTCTTCGGGCAGGAGGAACTTGGTGGTGGCCATGATCACTTTCTCGACGGTTCAGTGGTGGCGGACGGTGGCGTAGGGACCGGAAGGGTTTGCGTGGCGGCCGGGTTCCGGATGCGCAGCAGGGCGAAAACGGCCATGCCGGCAAGAGGGACGAGCAGGAGCGTGACGAACGTGGAACGGTCCCCGTGCGACTGCCAGATGAAGCCGAGGCCGGCCGGCACGACCAGTCGCGCCAGTCCCAGGACGAAGCCGTTGAGCGCCATGAAGCTCCCCACCAGGCGTTCCTGGACATGGTCGGCGATGTACGTGGGGACCACGACGGAGGCGATGATCTCGCCGAGGGTCCACACCACGGTGGACAGCAGCACGGTGGTCAGCGAGAAGGCCAGGACCAGCATGGCGATGCCCAGCGCCCACAACAGCCCTGCGGCGATCAGCAGCACCTTGGTGCTGTACCGCGGGATCCGCTTCTCGATGGCCAACCCGAAGCCGACCACGATGGCGCTGTTGATCGTGTAGACGACACCGACCAGGCCGGCGGACTCGTGGAGCACCGTCGTCACGGACAACGGCAGGAGGTACTCCAGACCGATCAGGGGCGCGACGTAGAAGAAGGAGACCATGACGACCAGAAGCACATGGGTGTGCTCCAGTACCCTGCGGAACGCCTTCTCCTCCGAGGCCGGAGGGGTCCCGGGCGCGTCACCTTTGGCGACTCGGTTGTCACGCGGCACCCACATCATGATGAGCGCCACGCACCCCAGCCCGGCGAGGATGTTCCCCGCGAACATGACGTGGTACGAGTATGCGGCCGCCACGCCGCCGAGCAGCGGGCCGACGCCCATGCCGAGGTTGTTCCCGATGTAGCTGATCGTGTACGCGAAGGGTCGCTGCTCGGGCGTGGCCAGATCGGCGATCAGGGTGTTGCACGCGGGCCCGAACATGCCCATTCCGACGAGCGCCACGAAGAGCAGGACCGCGTAGCTCCACGGTGGCCCGTTCAGGGTGGCGAGTCCCAGATAGCCGGCCGCGTTCAGCAGCAGTGCGCAGACCAGCGCCGGGCGGCGGCCGCGCAGGTCGCAGAAGGGCCCGCTGAGCAGGCTGCCCACCAGCAGTCCGGTGCTGCCGACCGAGATCAGAACTCCCGCTCCGCCGGTGCTGAGTCCCTTGCCGCGCACCAGATAGACGGCGAGCAGCGGAAAGACGAACATGCCCGCGCGGTTGACGAAGGCCGCGAGGAACAACGCTCTGAGGGCGACCGGCAGTTCCCGAAACCGGACCAGCCAGTTCGGTCCCGCTTCCTTTTCGTCGCGCATCAGTCCCGCACGGCTTCCTGCTCGGTTTCGACCAGGAAGGTGTCCCGAACGGTCTTGAAACGGCCCCGGATGTCGTCGTAGTCGAGACCTTCGCACACGTACCAGCCCAGAACGTCGTTGGACCTGGTGGGCGGGGCCAGCACATCCCCGACGCTCTTCCAGATGTCCGCGTCCAGTACGGAGTCGAGCGCGACGAGGTCCTCGGAGGTACTGATGGCGGTGATGCGCCCGTACTTGTCGGAGCTCAGGTACTCGGTGCCCACCTCGGGGCCGAGTCGAGCGGCCGGACGGTGGGACGGGTCGAGTTCGAGGCGGCACCATTCGCCGGCCAGGTTGATGCCCCGTCCGGCTTCGATCGCCGGGACGATGGAGCCGCCACCGGCGCGCGCACCCACCTCGCCGAAGACCACGTCGCCGTCGTCCAGCAGGAAGAATTCCGCGTGCGCGACACCCGTCCGCATGCCGAATCCCCGCAGCACCTCGGCGTTGAGGTCCAGGATCCGCTGCTCGTGCTCCGAGAGGTGGTACTTGCGGGAGATCGTCCCGCCCGGCTCGTCCTGGTACGCGAGCACGGAGTAGGTGTAGCGGGAGAGCTGCTCGAAGACGACGTCACCGTTCTGGAGCAGCGAATCCACATGGAACTCGATGCCGCTGATGAACTCCTCGACCCGGTAGGCGTGCCGGTCGTCACCCATCTCCCGCCAGACCCGGTCCAGGTCCTCGCGGCTGTCCACGCGATAGGTGCTGCCACAGGCCCACCCGGCATACGGCTTGATCACGATGGGGTAGCCGACCTGTTCCGCGAAGTCCGCAACCGCCCCGACCGTATCGGGCCGTGCCGAGCGGGCCACTCGGACACCGAGCTCCTCGGCCCTGCGGTGCATCACGTTCTTGTCGCGGAAGTTGAGCGCTTCGTCCGGGGTCAGCCCTGGGATGCCGTGGTCGCGGCGGCAGCGGCTGGCGGGCAGGACGTCCCCCTCGAAGAGCGGAAAGATCCGCTCGATCCGGTGCTCGGAGACGATCCGGTCCACCACGGTGCGTACCGAGCCGGTGTCCTCCAGATCGGCGTGGTACCGGGGCAGCCCGTCGGTCTCGGGAGCATCCCAGCCTTCGGGCATCAGTACGACCGTCTGCACTCCAAGGGAGTTGGCGGCGGCGACCACGCTGCGGAACTGTGCCGTGTAGCGGCCGGCCGCGGGCCTGTAGACGACGAGGATCGATCGGTTCATCAGGGTCTCCTCCAGTGGATGGGTGCCGGTCAACGGACGGCCGGGGTCACCGGGGCGGTGAACAGCGCCCCGGAGGGCACTGCCCGGTCGAGTACGACCGGCTGCTGCCGGCCCTCGGTCATTCCGTCCAGCACGTCCCCGACGCGGCCGAGCGCGGTCTCGACCGCTTCCCGGCCTCCCTCGTGCACCGCCTCGACGGTGATGAGCAGCCTGCGGCGCCCGATGTCGGTCTTGATCACATCGCTCTGCCTCCAGTTCCAGCGGCGCGAGTGTGCCCGCCCACGGTCGTCGGCGTAGATGACCTCGCCCGGCTCCGGATGCTCCGGAGCGTCGGGAGCTCCCAGCGGCAGATAGACCTCTCGGCCGTCGGCGGGCCGTACGGAAAGCTCGCCCTCGATGTCGCCCACATCACATGAGGCGACGGGGAGCCGGGCCGCCAGGGACACCGCGTTGCAGAGGTCCACCATGGAGTTGATGCGGGGCAGCCGGTCGCCCTTGGCCACGCGGCGCAGCAGGGATTCGGCGGCGCAGGGGAACCGGTTGGGGTTGACGCCGAAGAGCCGGTACGTCTCACGCCAGGCTGCGACCGTGGGCAGCGCGGAGACGTCGGACTTGCTGAGCGACAGCCCGTGCAGCGCATTCTCCGCCTCGGCGAGAAGTGAAGCCACCTCGGGTGCGGCGGCCGCCACCTCGATGTCCGGGACGGCGATCAGTCCGAGGACGTAGTCGGGCGCGCTTCCGAACAGTCGCTCGTCGACCGAGACCGTCAGGGTGCCCGCCGCGCGGGCCGCGGTAGTGGACCGATCCATGGAAATGTCCTTCATGCCTGTTCGGGGACGGGTTGACGCGTTGACAGTACGGACGGGGAGGGGATTCGGATGCGGCCAATCCCCGGCGATTCCGGAAGGCCACTTGGCCCCGGCCACACCGGGGCCCGCGACGATGACGACCGGGCCGGAGTGCAGGCACACACCGGCAAACTCGGCTACGAGGCGGCGAACTCGCCGGTGGACCGCCGAGTGACGGCCAGGAAGTTCTCGAAGAGCCGCAGTCCGTGGCTCGTCATCACGCTCTCCGGGTGGAACTGCACCCCTTCGACCGCGAGCGTGCGGTGACGTACTCCCATCACATAGCCGTCATCGAGCGAGGTCGCCGTCACTTCGAGCGCGGGCGGCATGGCGCCGTCGAGGATCAGTGAGTGGTAGCGGGTGACGGTCAGGGGTTCGGCGACGCCCTCGAACACGCCCCTGCCGTCGTGGCGTACCGGGCTGGTCTTGCCGTGCATCAAATTCCTCGCGACCGCGATCTCGGCGCCGAACGCCAGGCCGATGGCCTGGTGGCCGAGACAGACGCCGAGCAGCGGCACTCGCCCTGCGAAGGCGTGCACCAGCTGGACGTGTCCGGAGTCGGCCGGGTGGCCGGGGCCGGGACCGAGCACCACGGCATCGGGGCGCAGCTCGACCAGTTCCTGCGGGGTGCGGGTATGGGACCGGACCACCTCGGTCCTGGCGCCGAGGGTGAGCAGGTATTGGTCGATGATGTGGCTGAAGCTGTCGTAGGCGTCGACGAGCAGGACCCTCGGAGAGTTGGCGGTGGCGCTCACGGCAGCAGCTCCTCGCCGGTCAGGGCCCAGTAGGTCGGGCTCAACTTCGCCAGCGTCTCCCGCCATTCGGCGGCGGGCACGGAATCGGCCACCACCCCCGCTGATGCCTGGGTCATGTATCGCTCGCCGTCGTGGACCGCGGTACGGATGCACAGGGTGAGCATGGCGAAGCCGCGGACGTCCACCAGGCCGAGCGCGCCGGCGTAGATGCCCCGCGGATCGTCCTCGATGTCGTTGATGATCTCCATGGCGCGCACCTTCGGCGCCCCGGTCATGGTGCCGGCCGGGAAGGTGGCGCAGACCGCGGTCCAGATGTCCGTCGTGTCGTCGATCTGCCCGGAGACCGTCGAAACCAGGTGGTGGACATAGGCGAAGGGCTCGACCTCCATCATGACGTCCACCGAGAGGGTGCCCGGCAGGCAGACCCGCCCGATGTCGTTGCGACACAGGTCGACGAGCATGATGTGTTCGGCCTGTTCCTTGGCGCTGCCGCGCAGTTCGGCCACGCGGCGGGCGTCCTCCGCCCCGTCCGCGGCCCGGGGCGCGGTACCGGCGATCGGCCGCATGGAGATGCGGCCGCCCTCGACCCGGATGAACAGCTCGGGGCTCGCCCCGATCACCGTGTGGCCGGCCCACGGGACCAGGTACATGTAAGGGGACGGATTGCGGTGCCTCAGTCGCTGGTACACCTGGTAGGGCGTCAGGTCCGTCTCCACGTCGATGCGGTGACCGATCTGGATCTGATAGCTGTCGCCCACCCCGATGTGCTGCAGGCAGCGCCCGACGCGCTCGGTGAAGGTCTTCTCGTCCAGGTTGTCCCGTACCGAGCGGGGCGCGGGCGCGTCGGGCACTGCCGAGTCCCCGTGCGCCTGCACCGCGCCGCCCGTCAGGATGTCCGGCAGCCGATCGTCTCCCGAGGGCAGCTGATCTCCGGAGGCCGTGAGGAGGCGCACTCCGCCTGTGTGAAGGTCGTACCAGACCGTGTTCTGGAACAGCGCGAGAGTACACCGTGGCCGATCCGGTTCCTTCTGGCTCTGCGGCAGCCGTTCCATGTCCCACCCCGCCTCATAGGCCAGTGTGGTCAGGAACCCGAAGGCGAACGTGGACTCCGGGACGTCGGTCTCGACATCGAACGCACCCTGTACCGTGCGTAACAGCCGCCACACCTCTGCGGAGCCTTGCGCCGTCCACACCCTCAGGCCACCGCGCTCCGCCGTCGTCTCTCCGGCCACGGTCGAGACCACATCGGCCAGCCTGACGCCCAGGACGCCGGATGCCGTGAGCTCCACCCTGTCCGCGTAGAGCCGGAGTTCGGCGATGCGGTTCCAGCCGACCACGGCGGAATGCCGGTCCTGGGCAGGCCCGTCCAGGCTCTCGAAGAGATAGACGTCATCCTGCGCCCGGTCACGGACCAGCGCCTCGTAGACCAGCGCCGGTGAGCTGGCCGGCAGTTCGGTCGCGGTGACGTGGACCCGCAGCCCTTCCGGTCGCGCAGGAACCCTGCGTTCAAGGGTCGAGTCGGCCTCGGACAGGTGCGGATGCACACCCGGTGCAGAGATTAAGGACATGACGCTCGGCCTTTCTGGTCCACCTGGACCATGCGTAGTGCAGGTGGACGAAACTGCCGGCGTATCCCGTCCCGGAACACCACCGACGGGCCCGGTCCGAAACCGGGATCCCCCACCCCCCTGGGCCGGTGACGCACACCAGCCGTACACCGAGCCGCCATCCCTGCCGCTCCATTGCGGCCAGGTGCGCCAGGAGGCAACGCGGCGCCGCGTGGTCACGCCCCCTCGTCGGACCCGCACATACGAACAGGTGGCCGAAAGCTCGATGAGATCAACTTCAGCAAATGTGAGACTTCGAAGTCCAGACCACTTCAGTCCCCCGGAAGGAGACCACTTGTCCTGGCACCTCGCACTCAGCGTGGACCGCACCGCGGGACACCCCCTCACCGCCCAGGTGCGGGAAAACTTATGCCGGCTGATCGACAACGGAACCTTGCAGCCCGGCTCGCGCCTGCCGTCGAGCCGCCAGCTCGCCGCCGATCTGCGGGTGTCCCGCAGTGTCGTGGTGGAGGCGTACGAGCAGCTCTCGGCGGAGGGCTATCTGACGGCCCGGCACGGCTCCGGGACCAAGGTGGCGGAGCACCTCGGAAGCTATGCAGGCGGTTCCGCGCTGACCGGGGGACATCCGGAGCCGGGGCATACGGCTGCCCGGTGGGACCTGCGGACCGGCAAGTCGGATGTTTCTTCTTTTCCCCACCAGGAGTGGATCCGTTCGATGACCGCGGTGCTGACCGCCGCGGGGGGCACGGAGCTGGGCTACGGGCCGCCCAGCGGGGCCCTGCGGACCAGGCACGTCCTGGGCCAGTACCTGGGGAGAGTCCGCGGTGTGCGGACCCACCTCCAGGACACCATGATCACGTCGGGTTTCGCCCAGGGGCTGGCCCTCCTGTGCAGGGTCTTACGCGACCGGGGACACGAGACCCTGGGGGTCGAGGACCCCGGGCATCCCGGCGAGCGGGAGTTCATCACCAGCGCGGGGCTGCGGCCGGTGGGCATCCCTGTGGACGACGAGGGACTGCGCGTGGACCTACTGGAACGAAGTGGCGTACGTGCCGTACTCACCACCCCGGGGAACCAGTTCCCCACCGGCGCCAGGCTCAGCCGGCAACGCCGTGAGAAGCTCGTCGCCTGGGCTCGCGCGGTGGACGGCTACGTGGTCGAGGACGACTTCGACGGCACCTACACGAACCGTTCCGACGTGGACCTCGCTTTGCAGCACCTGGCCCCGGACCGCGTCGTCTACGCGGGCAGCGCCAGCAAGGTCCTTGCCCCCGCCCTCCGCCTCGGCTGGCTGGCCGGCCCCTCCGAACTGATGGCCTGCGTCGAGAAGATGCGCATCGGTTGGGACATCGGATGCTCCGGTGTCGAGCAGCTCACCTTCGCCCACTTCGTCTCCACAGGCGCTTTCGACCGCCACCAGCGCCGACTGCGTACGGAGTTCCGCAAACGCCGCGAGCTGCTGCAGGACCTTGTTCCTCATCACCTCCCGGGCGCCGAGATCGTCGGCAAAACCTCTGCCTCCCACGCCTACGTCCGACTGCCGCCCGACGTGGACGAAGCCGCCCTGACCAAGGCGGCCCGCACTCGTTCCGTTCTGATCCACGGAGGAGGTTTCTATGCCATGGAGGAGCACCCGAGACCGCCCTCGCTGGTCGTCGGTTACGCCGCTGTGGACAGCGCGGGGCTGCAGGAGAGCATGGCCGAACTCGGCACGGCGTATCGAGAGGTACGTGGACGGGGATCTCGCCAGTAGACATCGGTCGCGGCGGCTGGGCTGCAGCCCGCGGCCCAGCCGCCGCACCGACTGAACCCGCAGCAGGGCGAGCTCCCACCGGTCGTGGACGCTGCGTCCGCAGGGGCCGCCAGGGAGCAGCGTTGGGCGGGCGCCTGCGCTCGTCAGTCGCCGCAGGCAGGCGTCCGTGACCAGGGCGGCCGCCTGGCCCCAGTGCCCCGGCGGGCCTGTACGAGGTAATTGCTGATCCCGGTCAATGGACCTCTTCCAGGCCGTTCACCGGCCCCCGCACAGGTAGAGCAGTTCGCGGGCGATGGACACGCCGGGGCTGCCCAGCGCCTTCTCGTACCGCTGGAAAACCGCCTTCTCATGGGCGAGATCGACGCGGGAGCTGCCGGCGCCTATGCGCTGCTGCTGGATGCGTACCGAGAGCGCTTGGCGGTTCTCTATCAGGGTGAGCAGCGCCTCGTCGAGCCGGTCGATCTCCGACTGGTCGACCATCACATCGATCAGGGGCATTTCGGTCGTCGTTCCTTTCGCGATGTGGGTCTGCTGCACAGCGGGGTCGTCAGCTGGTGCGGCAGACGTGGGTGAACCACATGAAGTAGAGCTCTTCGGGCGTCCAGGTCCGGGATCGCACATCCGCTTCCGGCGCCTGAGGCGGTGCCGAGGGTTGACTCGATCCCAGCATCAGCGGGCCGGCTCTCGACAAACAGCACGGTCTTTCCGCTGGGGCAGGATGCGCCCATCGGCAATGGGGATGTTCAGCGAGCGTTCCGTGGTCCGGACGGAACACGGCTGTTCGCTCTGCAGTGAGAACTGCGAGCATGGGCAGGACCGCGTGCAGGGTTCCGGAGACCATCATGGTGGCCGCGGCAGCTCGACAGAAGACTCAGGTGCTGTCCGATGAGTGCCATGACCCCTCGCGGCCAGGCCGTCCTCGTGGAGAGTGCTCTACGGTGCTGAATAACGCACACCAACGGGGGTACGGGCCTATGAATTCGTTACGCCGCTTCGCATGCATGCCTCCTGTGGCCCGATGCACTCTCGATCTCGCCTGGCCCAGCACCCCGCCGCAGGAGCATTCAAAGGCTCACCGGTCGACAGAGCCGGCCAAGAAGACCACTCAGAACACCAAGAAGTCCGCCCGGCCCTGCACGACCCGGTTCTCAGAAGGCATCGCAGGAGGCCTCGCCCATCGCAGGTTCTCCCACCAGCCCCAGCTTCACGGCCCGCACGCCCGCCTGAAAGCGGGTCTCGGCGCCGAGTTTCTGCATGACGTCCGTCATCAGCCGGCGCAACGTCCGCACTGACACCCCCAGTGCCCGAGCGATGCTCTCGTCCTTGCGCCCCTCGAAAAGCATGCGGACGATGGTGAGTTCCCGCCCGGACATGCCGGGCGGTCCCTCGGCTTGCGACGGCAGATCGGGTCCCGGCCCGTCCACTGGCTCCGCCGACAACCAGCAGAACTCGAAGACCTGGTGGAGCAGGTCGCCAAGTTCCGGTCCCTGCAATTGAAGGGCCACGGCCTCGCCCTCGCGGTTGCGCAATGAGGTGAAGGCCAGCAAGCGGTCGACGACGATCAGCCGCAAGGGCAGCACCACGGCCAGCCGGACCTCCGCCCCCGCCCTCTGCATGGCCCGCACGTGCGCCTGCCCGTGGGGCACACGCACCATGGACTTCAGATACACCGACCGCATGCGCACCCCGCGGTCGAGAACGCGCTGATTGCGCAGCCGGCTGTCCTCCAGCACGTCGGGAGGCAGCGGTGCGCCGGGATGCAGGCTCACGATCTCCTCGCGTGCCCGGTAGGCGGCGTCGTGCAGAACCTTTGTGATCTGCTCCTGCCCGCGCACAGTGCACGCTTGGAGGTGCCCCGTAGCCAGCCGCACCGCGCTCTCGCCGAGCGCATCGATGGCAGAACGCATCGGGCCGAGCGCGGTCACGGCTTGTTCGTGCCAGGACCGCTGGAGCTCTATCAGCCTACTGAGCGTGGCCTCGGGTGACACGAGCCGCGGCAACCGGCCGTCCCGCGGCTTGAGCACCAGTCCGCGCTCGTGCAGGACGGTGATCGCCGTTTGCAGCTCCTGCTCGGTCATGCCCAGGCTCCGGGCAGCGGGTTCCTGACCGGTCGTCTCGTCCTCAGTGAGCAGCAACTGGAGAAGCCGTGTCTCCCTGATCGCGGGATTGTCGTGCACTGTCGCCCTTCGACGCGGGGGGTAGGCGGCCACGTGATATCGGAAGCGGCCGACTCGGCGCGCTGCTTGGGTCACAAGGAAGTTACTCGTGCCCCCACGTGCCCCTGAAGGTCATCTCATAGGTACCGCGTTGGAGAAACGCGCCTCGGACGACGCGGCTGCCATGACGTCGCGCGACAGGAAATCCACGCAGGCATCGGTGAGACAACTCAAGCTATCCACCACGGGAACCGAAAAGATGTCGTGGTCTCTCAGTGCCGTAAGATCTGTGCACCCGTACAGTACGGCATCTATATCCGTCGGGATTGTGGCGGCGTACTTCTTCATGGCGGCGGCGGGTCCATCGGGATTCGCAAAGCGAAGAAGGTCCATGATCGCCGCCTGCACGACACTCTGGCCGGCCTTGTCGGGGGCGACGATCTCCACCCCGAACTCATCAGCGCGGTCACTGTAAAGGCCAGACCGAACGGTGGCCGCCGTAGCGAGTAGAAGAACGCGGCGGTGCCCGGAGTCGCGTAGGCGACACAGCGCTGCGTCGATCATGTCCAGTAGGTGGATTCCACGCTCGCGTACCAAAGGTCGGAGATAGGTGTGCAGCGTGTTGCACGCGAGCCCTACACACGTGGCACCGGAACCTTCCAGCACGTCCAATGACTGGGTCAGCAGGCGGTCGACTTCAGATTCCTCTGCGGCATCGAAGTGCCCCCTGACGAAAGCTTGCTCAAGCTTGGAAGGGAGCGGAATGCTGTGCATTACCACGTCCGGGTAAGCGCCGTGCATACGGGATTGATATTCGGCCACGACCCTCATGTAAAGGTCGGAGGAGGCGTCCGGGCCGACGCCGCCGATGAGGCCGAATCGGCCCGGTGTCCGCTGAGCTGACCCCGCCCTTAAACCATTCATTATGTCATCCTGTGTGTCGTTGGTAATAGAGTGCGCGATGCTGGGTTACATCAATTGGGGATAGGTTGGTTACGAAATGCGCCGACGCGAAAACAGGGACCGGACGAATGCGATCACCACAAGGGCCATTGTCGCACTCAATGTCGCCAGGAGTTGTGTTCGGGCAGCAGCGTCGGTGCACATGAGCAGCAGGATCGCACCCATCGCCGCTATAACGAGCCACGACAGGTAGGGAAAGCCCCACATGCGAACGACCAGCAGGTGCGGTGTTTCCCGTTCCAGGCGCCTTCGCAATATAACCTGTGATACGGAAACCGTAATCCACACGACGAGCAGTGCCCCGCCGGCCGATTCGAGGAGATACTGGAATACGGTATCCGGCCACCAGTAATTAAGCAGCACGGCGAAGAACCCGAAGCCTGCCGAAGCGGCGACTGCAGGTCGTGGCGTGCCGTTGGCCGACGTCGACGTCAACGCAGCCGGAGCAATTCTCCGACCGGCCAGAGAGTAGAGCATGCGTGATGCGCCGTACATGCTGGCGTTCAGGGACGACAGTAGTGCCAGCAGAATGACGACATCCATGATGTGAGCTGCTGCGGGCACACCGATTTGATCGAGCATCGCAACGAATGGGCTGCGTCCTACTACTGCAGAGTCCCACGGCAGCAGCGTGACGATAATGCCGATGCTGCCCACATAGAAAACCAGGATACGAAACACAGCGCTGCGAACCGCTCGTGCGACCGAACCGGACGGATTAGCAGACTCGGCCGCTGCGATGGTCACCACTTCCAGACCACCGAAGGAGAACAACACGGCCAGAACTCCGGTGATCACCCCGGTGGTGCCGTGCGGCAGGAAACCTCCGTGGCCTGTCAGGTTGGTGAATCCAGGCGCTTCGCTGCTTGGCATCACGCCGGCGATTGCGGCCACACCAAGTCCGAGAAAGATGATTATCGCCGCGACCTTGAGGCCGGCGAACCAGAACTCGAACTCTCCGAAGGAGCTGACCGCCAACAGGTTCAAGGCAGTGAAAAGGAGCATTATCGCCAGGGTGAATGCCCACTGAGGGGCCATGGGCAGCCATGCGTTCAAGGTTTTCGATGCTGCCGTCGCCTCAGCTGCGATTGCTACGCAAAGCGTTCCCCAGTAAAGCCACCCGACCGTGAATCCGGCCCACTTGCCGAGGGCCTTTTCTGCGTATACCGAGAAGCTACCGCTGGAGGGCATTGCTGCGGCCATTTCGCCGAGCATGCGCATGACGAGAATGGCTAACCCTGCGGCGACCAGGTAAGAAAGGAGAATGCCTGGCCCAGCGACACGGATGCCCGCGCCGGAACCAACAAAAAGACCTCCCCCGATCACCCCGCCCAGAGCAAGCATGGTCATGTGTCGCTGTCGCAGGCCAGTGCCCAGGCGAGTCGAATCGGCACTGTCGTCCGGTAAGGCACTCTTTGCCTGGCCGGCGGGTGATAACTTTGACTCAGTGTCCATCAAGCATTTCCCCCTCGCGATTCAATGGAATTCCAATCGTAGAATATATGCGCCACGGAAAGGCTCGTTTTGCTGTGGAAGGTGGTGACCTGAGATGTCTTCAAGGCGGGCGTGACACTCCGAGCCCGAGCCCGAGCCCGCGTAGGGGAACGTCTCATGGCGAGCTCGCACTGCTGCGGCTGTTCTACGCCTGATGGTGAGGTGCTTCGAACTGCGGTGCCCCCCCGGGGGGGGGGGGCATCACCTCGCGGCGGACTGTGCCTTCCCGCTGATCTTGGTGAGCACCGCCGCCGGCGCAGCTGGTTCGCCGACGAAGGGCGGAAACCGAAAGTGAGGCCTCATGGGGTGACGTTCTGCGCCGAGTGGCGATGGCCCTTGTGTGGCAGCGGCACAGCATGCACGGACAGTTCCTCCCCCGAGACGGTCAGCCCCAAGATCATCGCACGGCGCTGACTCAACGTGACAGTGCCCCCGGGGCCGCTGCGACTGCATCGAGCGACCTGTCGGGGAACTTGAGAGCTCTCGGCGGAGTGGGGTTCTCGCATGCTCGGCTCGCCACAGTCTCCGGGACGGCGGCGCACGGGCCCCACGGGCAGCCGCAGAGACCCGCTTTCGGCCGGTCCCGGCCGGGCAAGGTCCGCCCGGGGCGAGCCCCGAACGCCGTCCGGCAACCCCGAAAAACGTACCTTGACCTGCGTAGGTTTCGGTCGGCTGGTGGAGGTGAGTGGCGCCCCCGGCAGGACTCGAACCTGCGGCCAAGCGCTTAGAAGGCGCCTGCTCTATCCACTGAGCTACGGGGGCCGGTGTGTGCGGCGGTCGCGGACGGCTGAAGCCCCGGGCTCGGTGGTGCCGTGACCTTGCCGGGGACAAGGATAGGGCTCCGCGTACCTCGTCCCGGTTGCTTCACCTCCGTGACACGATGTGGAGGTTCGGTGAAGCGGTCCTGATAATCGCAGGCAGGTGCGATTTTCGCATCGTTTTTGACGTCTCAGGCGCGGGGTGTTGTCTACTCGTTATGCCTGGGCCTCTTGCGCCACGCCTCGCGCGCCAGGGGCTATATGCTTCAAAAACACACCAGAAGTGGGCATTCTGCACGTGTGGCGACCTTGGACGTACGGCCCCGACTGCTTGACGCGCTGTCCGCACTGCGTGACCGCGTGGACGCCGCACGCTTTCCGCTCCCCCTCCCGGGCGCCGCCCGCGCCCGTCGCAACCGGGCCGAGCTCCTGGCGCAGCTCGACGACTACTTGGTGCCCCGGCTGTGCGCCCCCGAAGCGCCGTTGCTGGCGGTCGTCGGGGGGTCCACGGGGGCCGGGAAGTCCACCCTGGTCAACTCGCTGGTGGGGCGACGGGTCACTGAAGCCGGGGTGCTGCGGCCGACAACCCGCACGCCAGTGCTGGTGTGCCATCCGGACGATCATCACTGGTTCGCCGGCGACCGCGTCCTGCCGACGCTGCAGCGGGTCTGGGTGCCGAACCAGGAGGCCGCCGCGGCCGCCTTCGAGGCCGAGGCGATGGACGACGCCGGCGCCGAGGTGGAGGAACCGGCCGACGACGGGCCGCTCTCCCTGCGCATCGAGACCGACCGCGCCCTGCCGCGCGGCCTCGCCCTCCTCGATGCGCCCGACATCGACTCCCTCGTCGCCCGCAACCGCGACCTCGCCGCCGCCCTCGTCTGCGCGGCCGACATCTGGGTGCTCGTCACCACCGCCACCCGCTACGCCGATGCGGTGCCCTGGCACCTGCTGCGCACGGCCAAGGAGTACGACGTCACGCTCGTCACCGTCCTGGACCGGGTGCCGCACCAGGTGGCCGTCGAGGTGTCCCGGCAGTACGACGCGCTGCTGGAGAACGCGGGCCTCGGCGACGTGCCCCGCTTCACCATCCCCGAGCTGCCCGAGTCCGCGGGCGGCGGCGGGCTGCTGCCCTCCACCGCCGTCGCCGGGCTGCGCGCCTGGCTCGCCCAGCAGGCCGAGGACCCGGCCGCCCGCACCGTGGCCACCGCCCGGACCGCGCGCGGGGTGCTCTCCTCGCTGGGATCGCGGCTGCCCGGCCTCGCCGGCGCCTCGGCCGTGCAGCACGCGGCGGCCGTCCGGCTGCTGGGGCGCGTCGAGGACGCGTACGGGCGTGCCGTCGAGCGCGTGCGGCGCGAGATCGGGGCGGGTGAGGCACTGGCCGGCGACGCCCTCACGCACTGGCGCGGCTACCCCCGCGACAGCGCCCCCGACGAGCTGCTCACCGCCCTCACCGGTTCCGTCATCGCCCTGCTGAGCTGCGCCGCCGACGCCGCCGACGAGGAGATCGCCGCGGCCTGCGGCGGCGACCCGGCGGCCGCGACGGCCCTCGCCCCCGCCGACCCCGACGGGGCCCGGGCCCGCATCGGCGTGGCCGTACGCCGCTGGCGGCGCTGCCTGGAGGAGATCGCGGAGGAAGAGGTGCGGGCCGCCGAGCGCGACCGCGGGCCCGAGAGCGAACGCACCGCCGCGCTGCTGGCCGCGGCGCTGCTGGGCGGCCGCCGCGCGGCCAAGGCGGGGGACCAGCTGGCGCAGACCTTCGGGGCGCAGGGCGCGTTGCGGCTGCGGGACCGGGGCGGCCGGCTGCTGGCCGACTGCCTCGAACAGGTCCTGGACGCCGAGCGGGACCGCAGGGCGGCTCCCCTGGAGGCCCTGAACGTGACCCCCGACCACCAGGTCGAGCTCATCGCGGCGCTGTCCGTACTGCAGAAGGAGACATGACCGCCGTGCCGACAGCAGACGAAGTCAACCGCTTCTGGAACGACGGGCTGATCGCGCGCCGCAACCGGCCCGAACGCGCCCCCCAGCGCACGGCACCCGCACCGCCCCCGCCGCCCCCCGTCCCCCGCGTCGCGGCCTCGCCCTCCCCCGCGGGCCTGGTGCTGCGGCCCCGGCTCGACGCCCTGCGCGAGCTGGTCGGCCTCTCCCGGGCGCGCCTGGACCGCCGCACCCTCGCCGAGGCGGGCCGGGTGCTGGAGGAGGCGGCCGCACGGCACCGGTACGCGCTGGACCTGACGGTCGTGGCCCTCGCGGGCGCGACCGGCAGCGGCAAGTCCACGCTGTTCAACGCCCTCGCCCGGGCCCAGCTCTCCGAGGCGGGGGTGCGCCGGCCGACCACCGCGATGCCCGTCTCCTGCGCCTGGACCGACCGTGCGGACGGCCTGCTGGACCGGCTGGGCATCCCCGCCCGGGCGCGCCGGCAGCCGGTGCGCCCGTACGACCCCGCGCTGAGCGGGCTCGTCCTGCTCGACCTGCCCGACCACGACTCGGCGGCGGCCGGCCACCGGGAACAGGTCGACCGGCTGCTGGGGCTGGTGGACGCGGTGATCTGGGTGGTGGATCCGGAGAAGTACGCCGACGCGGTGCTGCACGAGCGCTACCTGCGGCCGCTGGCCGGCTACGCCGAGGTCACCTTCGTCGTGCTCAACCAGGTCGACCGGCTCTCGGAGGACGCGGCCGACCAGGTTCTGGACGATCTGCGGCGGCTGCTGGACGAGGACGGGATCGCGCTCGGCGAACACGGCGAGCCGGGGGCCGCGGTGCTGGCACTGTCCGGGCTGACGGGCGCGGGCGTCGGCGAACTGCGCGAGGCGCTCGGGCAGTTCGTGGCCCGCCGCAACGCCGCGGAGCTGCGCCTGACGGCCGACGTGGACGGTGTGTCGGCGCGGTTGCGCTCGGCGTACGTGGCGGACGGGCGGCCGGGGCTGACGGAACGGGCCCGCCAGGAGTTCGAGGACCGGCTGGCGGAGGCGGTGGGCGCGCAGGCCGCGGGCCTGGCGGCGGAACGCGCCTGGCGGCGGGACGCCGAGCGGGCGTGCGGGACGTCGTGGACGCGGCTGCGGTGCTGGACGGAGCGGGGCCGCGGGCAGGTCTTCAGGCTGCTGGGCGGCAGGGGGCCGACCTTCGGAAGCCTGGATTCCGGAAGCCTGGGTTCCGGGGGTGTTTCCGGGCCTGGTGCCGGAGCCGTCGACGCCGGTCCGCTCACGCCGTCGCGGCGCCGCACGGCGTCCCGGCCGCTGGTCGAGCAGGCCGTGCGGGCCCTGGCCTACGAGGCGTCCGCCGGTCTGCCCGGCCCCTGGGCGCAGGCCGTCCGCGAGGCGGCGGGGCGTGGGGCGGAGGGCCTGGCGGAGGCGCTGGACGAGGTGGCCGCCGCGGCTACCACGGCCACGGTGACGGGCACGCGGCGCGCGGGCCTGGGCCTGCCGGGCGGCCCGCGCACCGGTGTGGGACGCGCCGACGGCGGCCGTACGGGCGTGTGGCCCACCGGCATCGGGCGGGCGGCCCCCGGGCGCT
>NZ_JAIXMK010000107.1:0-4057 GCF_020328095.1 Streptomyces sichuanensis | reverse complement strand
CCCGGCCGGGGTGCCCGGCCGGCCGAGGCGGCCGGTGCCCAGGACCCGGCCGGCCGGCGCCGCGCCGCCGGCGTCGCGGCCTCCGCCCGAGGGGTCGTCGTCGCCCAGGAACCGCACGGCCTTCTCCTCGCCCCCGGATGTCACGCCGGGTGTCGCTCCCGTGGTCGACGAGCCCATCACCAGGCGCGGAGCGTGTCAACGCGGCTGACCGAACTGCCGGTAATGCCCGCCGAGGTGAGGACCGCGGGCGAAGCGGAATCGATCGCGATGTCCCCCGAAGAGACGCCAAATCGACATCGGGGAACGCAAGGTGTCGGCGGCCACGACAGGTGGGTAGGGCTCCGGGCACGCGGCACGGGGGCGACCACGGAGGTCTGACATGGGCAGAGCGCGCCTCGCCGAGCTGCACGGCGTCGCCACCACCTACCAACCGGAGCCCGGCCGCACCGTCCGCGTCTCCGAGGACACCGTCGTCGCGGTCCTGGCCGCGCTGGGCGTCGACGCCACCACGCCCCGGGCCGTCCAGGACGCCCTGGAGGCCCACCGTGCGGCCCGCCGGGGCCGGTTGCTGCCGCCGGTGGTCGTGCTCCGGGACGGCGGCAAGCGGAATCTCCCGGAGCTCCCCGAGGGCACCCTGCTGCGCGTCGACACCGAGGACGGCCGGACCCTGCCCTGGGACCCCGCGGCGGGGCCCGGCGCCGAGCCCCTCCCGCCGGGCGGCCACCTCCTGCGCGCCCAGGCCCCCGACGGCCGGTCCGCGAGCGCGCCCCTGATCGTCGCCCCAGGGCGGATCCCCGCACCCCCCGGGCGCAGCCACGGCTTCCTCGTCCAGCTGTACTCCCTGCTGTCCGCCCGCTCCTGGGGCATGGGCGACCTCGGCGACCTCGCCGAGCTCGCCACCTGGTCCGCCCGCACGTTCGGCTCCGACTTCGTGCAGGTCAACCCCCTGCACGCGGCCGTGCCCGGCCCGCCCACCGACCCCTCGCCCTACCGCCCCTCCTCCCGCCGCTTCCCCGACCCCGTCCACCTGCGCATCGAGGAGATCCCCGAGTACGCCTACCTCACCGGCCCCGCCCGGGCGCAGGCGGACGAGCTGACGGCCGGCGCCGCCGCGCTGCGCCGGGCCGTGCTCCAGGACGGCGCGCTGATCGACCGCGACGCGGTCTGGGACCTCAAGCGCCGCGCCCTGGAGCTGCTGCGCACGGTGCCGCTGGGCCCCGGCCGGCGCGCCGCCTACGCGGACTTCCTCGCCGAGCAGGGCCAGGCCCTCGACGACCACTCCACCTGGTGCGCCCTCGCCGAGGTGCACGGCCCCGACTGGCGCTCGTGGCCCGCCGGCCTGCGCGACCCGCGCTCGGCCAGGACCGCCCGCGCCCGCGGCGAGCTGCTGGAGCGCGTCGACTTCCACTGCTGGCTGGCCTGGCTGACCGACGGGCAGCTGGCCGCCGCCCAGCGGGCCGCCCTCGACGGCGGCATGCGCGTCGGCCTCGTCCACGACCTGGCCGTAGGCGTCCACCCCTCGGGCGCCGACGCCTGGGCCCAGCAGGACGCCTTCGCCGCCGGCATGTCCATCGGCGCTCCCCCCGACGCCTTCACCTCCCGCGGCCAGGACTGGGGCCTGCCGCCCTGGCGCCCCGACGCCCTCGCCGCCACCGGCTACGCCCCCTACCGCGACCTGCTGCGCGGGCTGCTGCGGCACGCGGGAGGGCTGCGCATCGATCACGTGATGGGGCTGTTCCGGCTGTGGTGGGTGCCGCAGGGCTACGAGCCGCGGCGCGGCGCCTACGTGCGCTACGACGCCGAGGCCATGCTCGCGGTGCTCGCCCTGGAGGCACACCGCGCGGGGGCCGTCGTCATCGGCGAGGATCTGGGCACGGTCGAGCCCGGCGTGCGCGAGGCGCTCGCGGAGCGTGGGGTGCTGGGCACCTCGGTGCTGTGGTTCGAGCGCGACTACGACGGCGCACAGCGCGCGGCGGGTGCGGAGGACGCGGGGAGGGGCGCGGAGAGCGGGCAGGGAGCCGGGAGCGGCGCCGCGGACGGCAACGGCGGGGACGGCGCCGCGCACGCGGAGCCGCTGGAGCCCGGGCGCTGGCGCGCCGGATGCCTGGCGACGGCCACCACGCACGACCTGCCGAGCACCGCCGCCCGGCTGACCGGCGACCACGTCGAGCTGCGGCACCGGCTGGGGCTGCTCACCCGGCCGCTGGAGACCGAGCAGCGCGAGGACGCCACGGCGGTCGCGGAGTGGCTGGCGCTCTTCGGGCGGCTGGGGCTGCTGCCGGAGGGGCCGGGCGACGAGGAGGCGGCGGTCAGGGCGGTGCACCGCTTCCTGCTGCGCACCCCCGCCCGGATGGTCGGCGTCTGGCTGCCGGACGCGGTGGGGGACCGGCGCCCGCAGAACCTGCCGGGCACCTGGGACCAGTACCCGAACTGGCGGCTGCCGGTGGCCGACGCCACGGGCCGGCCGGTGCCGCTGGAGGAGCTGGCCGTCTCGCCCCGGCTGCACGCCCTGATGGAGGAGGTCAGGGCGGCCGCCGGGGGCCGGTGACGCCGATAGGCCACCCCGGGCGCGCGGGCCGCGCGGGTGTCCGATACGTTGAGGCCGTGAGCAATAAGGTCAACAAGAACGCCGTGCGCGCCGGTGCCATCTCCGCGGGCACGCTGCTGATGCTGCTGATGTCGTCCCCCGCGTTCGCGCTCACCCGCGACGACGGCGACGACCCGGGCCCCGGCCTGAGCACGATCAACACGCTCGGCCTCTACGTGGCCGCGCCCATCGTCCTCTTCCTGGTGATCACGGGCCTGACGATGGTCCTCGCCAAGCACTCCGACAACACCCGCACGCACGACACGCACTACCCGCGCACCGCGCGGTGACGCTGCTCGTCTGACCGCCGCTTTTCGAAGGCCGGCACCCCTGAGGGGGTGCCGGCCTTTTTGCTGCCCTTTTCGCCGCCCTTCCCCGCTCCCGGGGCGTCCCGCGGTCGGTGCATTGGCCAACGGCTTTGGCGTTTGTCCCACCATTAACCTACGGTGTCGTAACCTACGGAGCCGTAGGTGATGATCGCCCAGGAGCTGCCCGTGACCCTCGCCCCCTCCCATGACGGCCAGGCCGTGTGGAGCGACGCCCGACTGCTGTACGCGCTCGAAGAGGTCGTCGAGACCGAGCTCAACCGGCACCTGAAGGTGGCCAAGGAATGGATGCCGCACGAGTACGTGCCGTGGAGCGACGGGCGCAACTTCGACGGTCCGCTGGGCGGTGACGCCTGGCTCCCGGAGCAGTCGAAGGTCTCGGACATCGCCCGCACCTCCCTCGTGGTCAACCTGCTGACCGAGGACAACCTCCCCAGCTACCACCACGAGATCGCCTCGCTCTTCGGCCGTGACGGCGCCTGGGGCAGCTGGGTGCACCGCTGGACGGCGGAGGAGGGCCGGCACGGCATCGTGATGCGGGACTACCTGCTCACCTCGCGGGCCGTCGACCCGGTCGCGCTGGAGCGCTTCCGCATGCAGCACATGTCGGAGGGGTTCGAGTCCGACAACCGCCACAGCATGCTGCACTCGGTGGCCTACGTCGCCTTCCAGGAGCTGGCGACCCGCATCTCGCACCGCAACACCGGCCACCACTCCGGCGACCCGGTCTGCGACCGCATGCTCGCGCGCATCGCCACCGACGAGAACCTGCACATGGTCTTCTACCGCAACCTGCTGGGGAAGTCCTTCGAGCTGGCGCCCGACCAGACGATGTCCGCCGTGCGCGACGTGGTGGTCGGCTTCCGGATGCCCGGCCACGGCATCCCCGGCTTCGAGCGCGCGGCCGCCCAGATGGCCATCGGCGGCATCTACAACCTGCGCATCCACCACGACGACGTGCTGCAGCCGGTGCTGCGCTTCCTGAAGGTCCTGGAGATCACCGGCCTCGGCCCGGAGGGTCTGCGCGCCCAGGAGGAGCTGGGGCTGTTCATGAGCGGCCTCGACGACCAGGCGCGGAAGTTCGACGAGAAGCGCGAGGCGCTGCTGGCCCGTCGGCGGGCCCGGGCCGAGAAGGGCTGAAACG
>NZ_JAIXMK010000106.1:0-33597 GCF_020328095.1 Streptomyces sichuanensis | reverse complement strand
CCGCCGCCGTCTGAGACGGCGCACGGGGGCGCCCCGGACCGTACGGTCCGGGGCGCCCCCGTGCGCCGTCTCAGACGGCGGCGGCCGCGTCCGCGGCCTGGGCCTTCAGCGCCCGCTCGACGCCCGCGCGGGACTCGGTGACCAGGCGGCGCAGCGCCGCGTTGGGCTCGGCCGAGGCCAGCCAGGCGTCGGTCGCGTCCAGGGTGGCCTGGGAGACCTGTAGGGCGGGGAAGAGCCCGACGGCGATCTGCTGGGCCATCTCGTGGCTGCGCTTCGCCCAGACGTCCTTGACCACCGCGAAGTACTTCTCGGCGTAGGGGGCGATCAGCTCGCGCTGGTCGGCCTGCTGGAAGCCGCCGATGACCGACTCCTGCACCGCGTTGGGCAGCTTGTCGGACTCGATGACCGAGGCCCATGCCGCGGCCTTCGCCTCGGCCGTCGGCCGTGCGGCCCGCGCCCAGGCGGCGTGCTCCTCGCCCGCCGAGGTCTTGTCGCGCTCCAGCTCGGCGTCGATGGCCGCGTCGTCCGCCCGGCCCGTCGCCGCGAGCCGGGTCAGCAGGTCCCAGCGCAGCTCGGTGTCGACGGTCAGGCCCTCGATGGACTCGCTGCCGTCCAGCAGGGCGGCGAGGAGCGCGAGCTGCTCGTCGGTGCGGGCGGTGGCGGCGAAGGCGCGGGCCCACGCCAGCTGGTGGTCGCTGCCCGGCTTCGCCGCGCGCAGGTGCTCCAGCGTGGCCTCGGTCCACTTCGCCAGGCCCGTCTCGCGCCAGGTGGGCGCGGCGTACAGGTCGACGGCGGTCTTCACCTGGCGCTGCAGCGACTGCACCACGCCGATGTCGGACTCCTTGGCGATGCCCGAGAGCACCAGGTCCAGGTAGTCGCGGGTGGCCATCTCGCCGTCGCGGGTCATGTCCCAGGCGGAGGCCCAGCACAGCGCCCGGGGGAGGGACTCGGTGAAGTCGCCCAGGTGCTGGGTGACGGTCGCCAGCGACTCGGAGTCCAGGCGCACCTTGGCGTACGACAGGTCGTCGTCGTTGAGCAGCACGACCGCCGGGCGGGGCTTGCCGGCCAGCTGCGGGACGTCGGTCAGCTCGCCGTCGACGTCCAGCTCGATGCGGTCCTTGCGGACCAGCTTGCCGTTCTCGTGCTCGTACAGGCCGATCGCGATGCGGTGCGGGCGCAGCACCGGCTCGCCCTTGGCGCCGGCGGGCAGCGCGGGAGCCTCCTGCTTGACGGCGAAGGAGGTGATGGCGCCGGACGCGTCCGTGCTGACCTCCGGGCGCAGGATGTTGATGCCGGCCGTCTCCAGCCACTTCTTCGACCAGGTGCTCAGGTCACGGCCGGAGGTCTTCTCCAGTGCGCCGAGCAGGTCGGACAGGCGGGTGTTGCCGAAGGCGTGCTCCTTGAAGTACGCCTGGACGCCGGTGAAGAACGCGTCCATGCCGACGTAGGCGACGAGCTGCTTGAGGACGGACGCGCCCTTGGCGTAGGTGATGCCGTCGAAGTTGACGAGCACGTCGTCCAGGTCGCGGATGTCCGCCATGATCGGGTGCGTGGAGGGGAGCTGGTCCTGCCGGTAGGCCCAGGTCTTCATGGAGTTGGCGAACGTCGTCCACGAGTGGGGCCACTTGCTGCCGGGCGCGTACGCCTGGCAGGCGATGGAGGTGTAGGTGGCGAACGACTCGTTCAGCCACAGGTCGTTCCACCACTCCATGGTGACCAGGTCGCCGAACCACATGTGCGCCAGCTCGTGCAGGATCGTCTCCGCACGCACCTCGTACGCGGCGTCCGTGACCTTCGAGCGGAAGACGTACTGGTCGCGGATGGTGACCGCGCCCGCGTTCTCCATCGCGCCCGCGTTGAACTCCGGGACGAAGAGCTGGTCGTACTTGGCGAAGGGGTAGGCGTAGTCGAACTTCTCCTGGAACCAGTCGAAGCCCTGCCGCGTGACCTCGAAGATCGCGTCGGCGTCGAGGAACTCGGCCAGCGAGGGACGGCAGTAGATGCCCAGCGGGACGGTCTGCCCGTCCTTCTCGTACGTGCTGTGCACCGCGTGGTACGGGCCGGCGATCAGCGCGGTGATGTACGTGGAGATGCGCGGGGTCGGCTCGAAGCGCCAGATGTTGTCGGCAGGGCGCTCGGGGGTGGGCGAGTTGGAGATGACCGTCCAGCCCTCGGGGGCCTTCACGGTGAACTGGAACGTCGCCTTCAGGTCGGGCTGCTCGAAGGAGGCGAAGACGCGGCGGGCGTCCGGCACCTCGAACTGGGTGTAGAGGTAAGCCTGCTGGTCCACGGGGTCGACGAAGCGGTGCAGGCCCTCGCCCGTGTTGGTGTACGCGCAGTCGGCGACGACCTTCAGCTCGTTGCGGCCGGCCACCAGGCCCGGCAGCGCGATGCGGCTGTCGGTGAAGACCTCGGCCGCGTCGAGGGCGGTGCCGTTCAGCACGACCTCGTGGACCGCCGGCGCGACGAGGTCGATGAAGGAGTCGCCCGGCTCCGTGGCGTCGAAGCGCACCGTGGTGACGGACCGGTAGGTGCCGCCCTCCTGTGCGCCGGAGAGGTCGAGCTCGATCTCGTACGCGTCCACGGCGAGCAGCCGTGCCCGCTGCTGCGCCTCTTCGCGGGTCAGGTTCGTTCCGGGCACCGGGGCATCTCCTTAGCGTTCCGCACTGTCGCGACTTCCGGCCATCCTTCCACGCCGTCGCTGTGCGTGGCGGTCCGTACGCTCACGGCGGAGGGGCCCGCCCGCGCGCCGGCCGGGGGCCCGATCCCCGGGACCTAGGCCGCCTCCGACTTTGGACCGAGGCGTGCCCCCGTGACCGCATTTCAGATGCTCTTGCTGATAGCGTTTACCTGCAAGTTCATTGCAATAAGCAGTCGGAGGGCTCGGCATGGCCATCTACACACTTCCCGAACTTCCGTACGATTACGCGGCCCTGCAGCCGGTCATCGACGCGAAGATCATTGAGCTGCACCACGACAAGCACCACGCCGCGTACGTCAAGGGCGCCAACGACACGCTGGAGCAGCTCGCGGAGGCCCGCGACAAGGACCAGTGGGGTGCGATCAACGGCCTGGAGAAGAACCTGGCCTTCCACCTCTCCGGCCACATCCTGCACAGCATCTACTGGCAGAACATGACCGGCGACGGCGGCGGCGAGCCCCTCGACAAGGACGGTGTGGGCGAGCTCGCGGACGCCATCGCCGAGTCCTTCGGCTCCTTCGCCAAGTTCAAGGCACAGCTGACCAAGGCGTCCGCCACCACCCAGGGCTCCGGCTGGGGCGTGCTCGCCTACGAGCCGATCAGCGGCCGCCTGATCGTCGAGCAGGTCTACGACCACCAGGGCAACGTGGGCCAGGGCTCCGTGCCGATCCTGGTCTTCGACGCCTGGGAGCACGCCTTCTACCTGCAGTACAAGAACCAGAAGGTGGACTTCATCGACGCCATGTGGGCCGTCGTGAACTGGCAGGACGTCAACGCGCGCTACCTCGCCGCGAAGGAGAAGGGCAGCTCCATCATCCTGGCGCCCTGACCCGCCCCCGGACCGCCTGCTCGTGATCGTCTTCTCACCCTTCACGCGGCGGGCGCACCAGGAGGCCCCCGCGCGTTCGGATCGCGCGGGGGTCTCCCCTGCATTCCATCATTCCGGCCGGGCGTGGCCGAACGCCTCACCGGTCACCGTGAACTCCCTGGCCAGCCCGGTTTCGTGCAACCGGGCGAAGGGAGTGAACGGCACCCCCATCTCCGACTTGCCGCGGTCGAAGTTCCACGCCTTCTGCACCGCGAAGCGGTAGTCCACGACCGTGCCCCCGGCGGCATCCACCCGGACCGTGCCGGTCAGCCGGAACTCCGCACAGCGCAGCGCCAGCCACCAGTCGGGACTCGCCCGGCGGGTGACCAGCACATCGCGCCAGCCGCTGTCGGCGGGGTACGCGGCAGGGCCGCCCGGCCCGGCCCGCCACCGCTCCAGCGCCTCCGCCCGCCACCGCCCGAGCTGCTCGGCGGCGGCCGAGCGGACGACCTCCAGGGCCAGCAGCGCCTCGGCGTCCACCCGGCGGGCGGCGCCCGTGCCGCGCAGGTAGTGCCGCAGCATGCCCGCGGCCTGCCGCAGCCCCAGCAGCGCCCACAGCGCCGCCAGCGCATGGCACGCCAGCAACGTGATCAGGTCGTACGGACGCAGGGGCAGCTCCGCGTAGGCCGCGTTGGCGGTCGGCGGCTCCGCCTCGGCCCAGCCGCCGTCGCGGCCGAGCGGCCGCGAGAGGTCGGTCTGGCCCATACCGGGACACTAAAGGACCGCTCCCGGGTCCGCAGGTCGACGCCGCGGCCGCCCGCGGGACGTGCCTCAGTCGAAGACCGGGCCGGACGTCCGGGTCCGCTTGATCTCGTAGAAGCCCGGCGTGCCGGCGACCAGCAGGGTGCCGTCCCACAGCCGTGCCGCCGCCTCGCCCTTGGGGGCCGGGGTGACGACCGGGCCGAAGAAGGCGACCTCGGCGCCGTCCGCGCCGGGCACGGCGATGACCGGGGTGCCGACCTCCTGGCCGACCTTCTCGATGCCCTCCTTGTGGGAGACGCGCAGGTCCTCGTCGTGGTCCTCGGAGTCGTACGCCTCCGCCAGCCGCGCCGGCAGCCCGGCCGCCACCAGCGCCGCCTCGACGGTCTCCCGGGTGCGCGGCTGCTCCTGGGGGTGGAAGCGGATGCCGATCTCGGTGTAGAGGCGGCCCAGCACCTCCTCGCCGAACTCCTTCGCGGCCGCTATGCACACCCGCACCGGGCCCCAGGCGTCGGTGCGCAGGTACTCCCGGTACTCCTCGGGCACCTGGTCGATCTTGTCCTCGTTGAGCACGGCCAGACTCATGACGTGCCAGCGCACGTCGACGGGCCGCACCTTCTCGACCTCCAGCATCCAGCGCGAGGTCATCCAGGCCCAGGGGCAGGCGGGGTCGAACCAGAAGTGGGCGGTCACTCTCTCCGCGGTCACGCGAATCTCCTCCGGGGTTGCTGCGTCTCCGACGAGCGCAACGAGCTGGACAGTCAGTGATTCAACAAGCACCCCCCGTGCCATGATTCCTGATGTTTCGCATGATCTGAGTGATCAATCCGATGAAGACGAGGGAGCCGCGTCGTGCCCGGAGAGAACCTGACCCGTGAGGAAGCCCGCCTCCGCGCCCGGCTGCTGGCCGTGGACGCCTACGAGGTGGCGCTCGACCTGCGCTCCGCGGTGGGTGCGGGTCCGGCTGCCGGCGCCGGCCCGCGCACGTTCCGCTCGGTGACCACGATCCGCTTCCGCTGCGCCGAGCCGGGCACGGCGACCTTCGCCGACCTCGTGGCCCCCTCCGTGACGTCGGTCACGCTCAACGGCCGGGAGCTCGACCCGGAGGCGGTCTTCGACGGCGCCCGCATCGCCCTGGAGGGCCTGGCCGCCGAGAACGTCCTGGTCGTCGACGCCCGGTGCGCCTACAGCCGCACCGGCGAGGGCATGCACCGCTTCGCCGACCCCGAGGACGGCGAGGTCTACCTCTACACCCAGTACGAGCCCGCCGACGCCCGCCGCGTCTTCGCCACCTTCGAGCAGCCCGACCTGAAGGCCCCCTTCACCTTCTCCGTCACCGCCCCCGCCTCCTGGACGGTGCTGAGCAACGGCGAGCAGGACGGCGAGAGCGAGCCCGTCGCCGGGGACGCCGCCTCGGCCACCTGGCGCTTCGTGCCCACCCGGCCGATTTCCACCTACATCACGGCCGTCGTCGCCGGCCCGTACCACGTCGTGCGCGACCACTACACCCGCACCTTCGCCGACGGCACCGTCCTGGAGATCCCGCTGGGCGCCCTGTGCCGCAAGGGCCTGGCCCGCCACTTCGACGCCGACGACGTCTTCGCCGTCACCAAGCAGGGCCTGGACTTCTTCCACGAGCACTTCGACTACCCGTACCCCTTCGGCAAGTACGACCAGGCGTTCGTGCCGGAGTACAACATCGGCGCCATGGAGAACCCCGGCTGCGTGACCTTCCGCGAGGAGTTCGTCTTCCGCGGCAAGGTGACGCAGGCGGCCTACGAGCGCCGGGCCAACGTGATCCTGCACGAGATGGCGCACATGTGGTTCGGCGACCTCGTGACCATGGAGTGGTGGGACGACCTGTGGCTCAAGGAGTCCTTCGCGGACTTCATGGGCTCCTTCTCCCTCGCCGAGGCCACCCGCTTCACCAACGCCTGGGTGACCTTCGCCAACAACCGCAAGGCATGGGCCTACCGCGCCGACCAGCTGCCCTCCACCCACCCGGTCACCGCCGACATCCACGACCTGCAGGACGCCAAGCTCAACTTCGACGGCATCACCTACGCCAAGGGCGCCTCCGTCCTCAAGCAGCTCGTCGCCCACGCCGGCCGCGACGCCTTCCTGGAGGGCGCCCGCCGCTACTTCAAGCGCCACGCCTACGGCAACACACGCCTCACCGACCTGCTGGAGGTGCTGCAGGAGACCTCCGGCCGCGACATGACCGCCTGGTCGCGCTCCTGGCTGCAGACCGCCGGCGTCAACTCCCTGACCCCGCTGGCCACCTACGACGCCGCCGACCGCATCACCGAACTCGCGATCCTGCAGGAGGCCCCCGCCGGCCACCCCGAGCTGCGCCCGCACCGCGTGGCCGTCGGCCTCTACCGCCGCCGCGAGGCGGGCGGTGCGCTGGAGCGCTACGCCCGGGCCGAGGTCGACGTCGCCGGCCCGCGCACGGTCGTCACCGAGCTGGCCGGGGCCGAGCGGCCCGAGCTGATCCTGGTCAACGACGACGACCTCACCTACTGCAAGATCCGCTTCGACGAGGGCTCGCTGGCCACCCTGCGCGCCCACCTGGGCGACCTCACCGACCCGCTGGCCCGCGCGCTGTGCTGGTCCGCGCTGTGGAACCTCACCCGCGACGGGCTGATGCCCACCCGCGACTACCTGGAGCTGGTCCAGCGCTTCGCGGGCGCCGAGACCGACATCGGCGTGCTGCAGATGGTCCAGGCGTGGGCCAGTGGCGCCCTCGCGTACTACGCGGCCCCCGCCCACCGTGAGCCGGCCGGCCGCGCACTCGCCCAGAGCGCGCTGCGCGAGCTGCGGCTCGCCGAGCCCGGCAGCGGCCACCAGCTGACCTGGGCCCGCTTCTTCGCCCAGCTCGCGGAGACCGAGCAGGACCTGCAGCTGCTGCACGGCCTGCTGGACGGCAGCGGGAAGGTCGACGGCCTGGACGTGGACCAGGAGCTGCGCTGGACGTTCCTGTGCGCGCTCGCCGCCCGCGGCGCCGCCGACGAGGCCACGCTCGCCGCCGAGCTGGCCCGGGACGACACGGCCTCCGGCCGCCGCCACCACGTCCGCTGCCTCGCCTCCCGCCCGTCGGCCGAGGTCAAGGCCGAGGCGTGGGCGTCGGTCGTCGACTCCGACACGCTCTCCAACGCCCTCGCCGAGGCCACCATCGCCGGCTTCGCCCAGCCCTCCCAGCGGGAGCTGCTGGCGCCGTTCGCACCCCGCTACTTCGAGGTGATCGGGCGCATCTGGAACGAGCGGTCCATCGAGATCGCCATGGCGGTCGTCCGCGGTCTCTACCCGGCGCTGCAGGACGACCGGGAGACGCTGGAGGCCACGGACGCCTGGCTGCAGGCGCACGAGGACGCGCCCCCCGCCCTGCGCCGGCTGGTGCTGGAGGCCCGCGACGACCTGGCGCGGGCCCTGCGCGCGCAGGAGTGCGACGCCGCGGCGGGCTGACCGCCGGCCCCCGGCGGGCCCGGCGACCGTTCTCGAACACCGTTGATGTCGAACGGCGTTGTCCTGAATTGTCGACGGGCCCGTAACAGCGGTTAGGGGGTGGGCGCGGGGCGGGAATGGCCGGGGCATGAACCCCAACACCCCCCTCTCCCCCCGCCCCCTCCACCACCTCTCCGACGTCCGCCACCGGGTCATGACCGCGCGCGGGCTGCGCGAGCACGGGCTCACCGGATCCGAGGTCGCCGCGCGCTGCCGGTCCGGCGGCCCCTGGCAGCAGCTGCTGCCGGGGGTCTACCTGCTCCACACCGGGCCGGCCACCAGCGAGGAGCGGCTGCACGCCGCCCTGATGTACACCCTGCCGCGCGCCCAGGTGCCCCGGCAGCCGGGCCCGTCGGCCGCGCGCGAGGCCGAGCCGGCCGGCTACGGGCAGGCCATGGTCACCGGCCCGGCCGCGCTGGCCCTGTACCGCTTCACCTGCGTGCCCTCGCTGCTCTCCCTGGAGCACATCGACGTCCTGCTGCCGCGCACCCGGCGCCTGCGGTCGAACGGGTTCGTACGGCTCGTACGGGCGCACACCGTGCCGCGCGCCCGCCTGGTGACGGGCGTGCCGGTCGCCCCGGTCGCCCGGGCGGTCGCCGACACCGTGGCGCAGCTGACCGACGCGTCGGCGGTGCGCGCCCTGCTGAGCGAGGCCGTGCGCGGCGGGCACGCCGAGGCGACGGCGGTCGTGCGGGAGCTGACCCGCGCCCGGCTGCTGGCGCGGCCGCACGTGGTGCACGCGGTGGAGGCACTGCTGGCGGAGGGCCGGGCGGTCGCCGAGGGCCGGCTGTACGCCATGGTGCGCGAGCACGCGCTGCCGGCGCCGCTGTGGAACGTCGAGCTGCGGCTGCCCGGCGGGCCCTGCCTCGGCAGCGTGGACGCGTTCTGGCCCGACCACGCGGTGGCCCTGGAGCTCGACACGCGCGCGCCCCGCGAGCAGGAGGAGGCCGTCTGGTCCGAACCTGCCCGCCGACGCGAGCACTTGGAGCGACTGGGCGTCGTGCTCGTCCGGGTGACACCGAAGAGGCTCGGGGACGCGGAGGCGCTGGAGCAGACGGCCGCGGTCGTCCGCACCGCCCTGGTGGCGTCGGCCGACCGCGACCCCTGCGCCCCTCTCGTCGTCCTGCCGAGGTGAATCCCTTCCCGTGCCGTCCCGGCCGCCGGCCCGGCGCGGTCAGCGCCGGGACAGCAGCAGTTCGGTGTTGCGGTCGGGTGGCGAGCCGGCCAGGGAGGTGTCCGAGCCGGGGGCGTTGAAGGCGAGCTCCCGGTAGAGGGAGGCGAGGCCGGTCTGGGACAGGTCGTGGACGTCGGTGCGGTACGGGGCGGCCGATTCGATGAGGGTGGTGAAGAGCGAGATCGTCCCGTCGTGGTTGTCGGTGATCTCGACGATGCGGGCGAGCTGCGGGTAGTCGACGTGCGAGGCGGTGGCGATCTCCCAGAAGCTGCCGCGCGGGCGGATGCGGTTGCGGTGGCTGTGGCCGTTGATCCAGGCCAGGACGTTGGAGTGGCGCTGGAGGAGGGCGATCACCTCGTCGCCGCCGTGCCGCTTCTCGCCCGGGTGGGCGGGGTCGGGCGTCATGTTGTTCATGCTCCAGCTCGGGTGGTGGCTGAAGATCAGGGCGTACTGGTCCTTGTGCTCGGTGAGCGTCCGGTCCAGCCAGGTGAGCTGGGAGGTGCCCAGTGAGCCCTGGTAGTGGCCGCCGGGGTCGGTCGAGTCCATGCTGATGCCGATGACCTTGTCGGACACCTTGAAGGTGTAGTAGAGGGTGCCCGAGTCGAGGTTGGCGCGGGTGTAGCCGTGGCCGACCGGTCCGCGCCCGGTGTGCTGCGGGTCGAGGTGGGCGGCCACGTACTGACGTGCCGTCAGCGGCACCCGGCGCGGGTCGGGGGTGATCGTGCGCATGTCCTTCTTGTGCGACTTGAGCATGGACTCTATGCGCTTGCCCTTGGGGTCGGCGCCCCCGACCTCGCCCTCCATCAGCCATTTGGCCTCGGCGGGCGGGATGTACTGCAGCTTGCGGCTGCCCACGCAGATGTCGGCGATGAAGGAGCCCGCGGCCGGGTAGCAGCCGCCGGAGAGCAGGTCGTGGTTGCCGAAGGTGGAGTACCAGGGGATGTTCAGGCCGGGGCTGGTGACGCGGCGGCAGGCGGCCTCCAGATAGCCGTCGATCCGCGGGTAGCCGGCCGCCTTGTCCTGGTCGCGCAGGGCGCTCTCGGGGTGCCAGTACTGCTTGAGGCCGCTGTTCTGCACGCCCTCGTAGTGGTGCGGGTCGCCGGTGTTGGGGGTCATCCGGCCGCCGCTGAGGGCGGTGAGGAACCACTCGACCTCGATCTTGGCGTTCTCGTCGCCGTTGTCGCCCGTGGTGATGACGAAGTCGAACGGCGTCCCGGTCGCCGGTCCCCGGCGCACCTTGTTGACGCGCTCGACCAGGGAGACGACCCCGGGCAGGGTCAGTGCCTCGTGCGGCCGCCAGCCGCCCACGTCGCCGGCGCGGAAGAACTCGTAGCGCAGCGGGTGCTGCACGTCCGTCAGATGCAGGTCGGTGAACTGTACGAAGGACGCGAGCGTCGTCCGCCGGTCCTCGCGGCCGTTCTGCGCTGCGGCCAGGTCGGCGCGTACGACCCGGGACCAGCCGGGGCCGTCGCCGAGCCGGCGGTAGCCGCTGCTGCCGCGCGGGGCGGCCACGGAGACGAGCGTGGTGCCCTCGCCCGTCGGGGCGGCCGCCGGTGCCCCGGCCGCGGGCGTGGCCGCCGTGGTGACCGGGGGGGCGGGGTCGCCCGGCGCGGCCGACGCCGGCCTGCTGCCCGCGCCCACGGTGAGGCCCAGCCCGGCGGCCGTGGTGACGGCGCCCGCGGCGGCCAGGAACGTACGGCGGTCGAGGGGCGAGTCTGCGGTTCTGCGGGATCTGCGGTGCATGGCGGTCTCCCCGAGTGCGAACGCGAAGGCTGGCGGTCGTGCGGGCGGGCTGCGGGCCCCGGTCAGTGAGGATCGTTGGCAGCGCGAGTGACCTGGGCGTGAACCGGGCCGCAACGGTTGCCGCCGATCGCCTCACATGGATCTTGGCTACTGCGAACTGGCATACACCACTCGTCCCCTGGAGTGCTGACGCTCACTCAGCGTTCACCCTGGAGGGGAACCCTCCCGCCGCTCATGGGGCAGTGCTTTAGTCCGTTTGTCCTACAGCCGCTGAGCTGCGGGAACGGCCTGACCGCTTCACGGCCTCCGTCCCGCTTCATCCCGCGTGGCGCGTGGCGGGTTTACGCCATCCTTATGTTCCTGCCCGGGCAACTCTCCCCAAACCCCCGCCACTTCCATAAAAGTGATCGGTCATCCGGCTCCGCTTTTCGGACGCCGTGTCGTCGTGCCCTTTCACAGGCCCTTTTGTTGTCCGTTCACCACTTCCAGCCAGGGATGCCCATGACCCCCACCCCCGATGCCCCCAGCGCGCCGGGCGGCGCGAGACGCACGGTGCGAATAGCCGTCGCCGCCTCGCTCGTCGCCGCGCTCACCGCGGCCGGCGCGGCCCCCGCCTTCGCGGACGACCCCGCGCCCGCCCCGGGCCCGGTGAAGTCCACGTCGGACAAGCTCGGTTCGCACGACGCGGACCTGCTCGCCAAGGCCAAGGCCGAGGGCGACCGGACCGTCACGATGATGATCGCCACCCAGCCCGGCAGGACCGGCCAGGTCGCCGAGAAGCTCGACGCGATCAAGGGCGCCTCGGTGGGCCAGGCGTACGACAAGCTCGGCTACGTCCGGGCCACGGTCCCCACCGGCAAGGCGGACGCCGCGATCGACGAGGCGAAGAAGCTCGCCTCGGTCCACGGCATCGACCTCAAGCAGGAGATCAAGCTCCCGGACCCGACGCCGCGCGCCGACGCCGCCGAGGGTGCCGCGAAGCTCGCCGGGGACCGGAAGTACCCCGCCCCCGGCAAGCAGACCCCGGCGAAGAACCCCTACCAGCCGGCCTTCGAGACCGGCGCCGTCGAGTTCGTCGAGGACCACCCCAAGGCCGACGGCCGCGGCGTGACCATCGGCATCCTGGACTCCGGCATCGACCTCGGCCACCCGGCGCTGCAGAAGACCAGCACCGGCGAGCGCAAGATCGTCGACTGGGTCACCGCGACCGACCCGCTGGCCGACGCGGACGGCACCTGGCTGCCGATGACCTCCGACGTCTCGGGCCCGAGCTTCTCCTTCAACGGCCGCACCTACACCGCCCCCGCCGCCGGCGGCTCCTGGCAGGTCGCGCTCTTCCGCGAGTCCGTCACCGCGGGCGGCGACATGAAGGGCGACCTCAACCGCGACGGCGACACCAAGGACTCCTGGGCCGTCCTCTACGACAAGGCCAAGGGCACCGTCCGCGTCGACCTCGACGACGACGGCAACTTCGGCAACGACGAGGAGCTCAAGCCGTACAAGGACGGCTACCAGGTCGGCTACTTCGGCAAGGACAACCCCGACACCCCCATCGCCGAGCGCATCCCCTTCGTCGTGCAGATCCGCAAGGACGTGCCGATGGACCCCAAGGGCGGCGAGTGGGTCGGCAAGAAGGCCGACTTCGTCAGCATCGGCGTCATCGAGTCCGAGCACGGCACGCACGTCGCCGGCATCACCGCCGCCAACGGCCTGTTCGGCGGGAAGATGAACGGTGCCGCCCCCGGCGCCAAGCTCGTCTCCTCCCGGGCCTGCACCTGGAGCGGCGGCTGCACCAACGTCGCGCTCACCGAGGGCATGATCGACCTCGTGGTCAACCGCGGCGTCGACATCGTCAACATGTCGATCGGCGGCCTGCCGGCGCTCAACGACGGCAACAACGCCCGCTCCGAGCTCTACACGCGCCTCATCGACACCTACGGCGTCCAGCTCGTCATCTCGGCGGGCAACAGCGGCCCCGGCGCCAACACCATCGGCGACCCGGGCCTGGCCGACAAGGTCATCAGCGTCGGCGCCTCCGTCTCCAAGGAGACCTGGGCCGCCAACTACGGCTCCGAGGTGAAGACCAAGTACGCCATGATGCCCTTCTCCTCGCGCGGTCCGCGTGAGGACGGCGGCTTCACCCCGACGATCACCGCCCCGGGCGCGTCCGTCAACACCACCCCGACGTGGGAGCCCGGCGCCCCCGTCAAGGAGGCCGGCTACGACCTCCCGCCCGGCTACGGCATGCTGCAGGGCACCTCGATGGCCTCCCCGCAGGCCGCCGGTGCCTCGGCGCTGCTGATCTCGGCCGCCAAGCAGAAGAACATGAAGCTCGCCCCGGCCGACCTGCGCACGGCGCTCCACAGCACCGCGAAGAAGATCAAGGGCTTCCAGGCGTACGAGCAGGGCGCCGGCCTCATCGACGTCGTCGAGGCGTGGGAGGCCCTGCGCGACGGCGCCACCGCCCACGACTACACGGTCAAGGCCCCGGTGCACACCGCGCTCTCCGGTGCCCTGAAGACCCCCGGCTACGGCACCGGCGTCTACGACCGCGAGGGCGGCCTGAAGACCGGCGAGAGCCGCACCTACGACGTCACCGTCACCCGCACCTCCGGCCCGGACAAGCCCGTGTGGCACGAGCTGGAGTGGCAGAACAACGACGGCACCTTCAAGCTCGTCGGCGACAACGAGGTCAAGCTGCCGCTGAACAAGCCCGTGACCGTCAAGGTCGCCGCGAAGGCGAAGACCGCCGGCATCCACAGCGCGATCCTGGCCGTGGACGACGACCGCACCGAGGGCGTCGACAAGCAGATCATGACGACCGTCGTCGCCGCGGAGCCGCTGGCCACGCCGTCGTACGTGGTGAAGAAGACCGCCAAGGCCACGCGCAACGCCCACACGTCCTACTTCGTGACCGTGCCCAAGGGCGCCCGCACCCTTGAAGTCTCCCTCGGCGGCCTGGCCGCCGGCAGCCAGACCCGGTTCATAGCGATCAACCCCTACGGCGTGCCCGTTGACCCCACCTCCACGGTCAACTGCTACCCGAACTACCCGAACCCGGACAACGCCTGCCGCCCGGACCTGCGCTCGTACGCCAAGCCCATGCCGGGCGTCTGGGAGATCGAGGTCGAGTCCCGCCGCACCTCCCCGCTGCTGGAGAACCCCTACACGCTGACGGCCTCGGTGCTGGGCGCCTCCTTCGACCCGGCCGTGCAGAGCGTGCCCGAGGCCAAGGTGGGCCAGGCCACCGACGTGACCTGGAAGGCCACCAACGCCTTCGCGGCGCTCGACGGCAAGCTCAAGGGCGGCCAGCTCGGCTCCGCGAAGACCGACCGGCCCACCCTCAAGCAGGGCGAGAAGCAGGTCACCAAGGTCACCCTCGGCGAGGGCGTCACCCGCTTCGACGCCGCCATCAGCGGCGCCGCCGACCCCAAGGCCGACCTGGACCTGACCGTCTACAAGGACGGCAAGTCCGTCGGCTCCTCCACCAGCGGCGGCTCGGACGAGCTGGTCACCCTGACCAAGCCCGCCGCCGGCGAGTACACCGTCGAGGTCACCGGCTACTCCGTGCCGGCCGGCTCGACCGCCTACGACTACCGCGACGTGTACGTCGCCCCCTCGCTGGGCGAGATCAAGGTGGACGCGGCCAAGGGCGTCAAGCTCGGCGCCGGTGAGTCCGCCCCCGTCACGGCCCAGGTCGTGGTCGCGGGCGCGGCCCCCGAGGGCCGCTCCTTCTTCGGCGACGTCCAGCTGGTCAACGCGGCCGGCACGGTCGCGGGCAGCGGCAGCGTGAAGATCGAGAAGGTGCTGCCGTAGCCGTCACCGACGGCTCGTGAGCGGTACCGGGAGCGGGGTGGGGGCACGATCGTGCCCCCACCCCGCTCCGCCGTGTCACCGCCGGGGCCGCGCGTCCCGTCCTTCGGACAATGGATTGGACTTAGGGGGCGGGTCGCACCTCATGATGGGAACCACGCGCCCAGGTGAACCGTCCCTGGCGGTAGTGACGTATGTGATTAGGGAGCCCTCGTGAGGATCGGAATCGTCGGAGCCACCGGTCAGGTCGGCGGAGTCATGCGCAACATCCTCGCCGAGCGCAAATTCCCGGTCGACACGCTGCGGCTGTTCGCCTCGGCCCGCTCCGCCGGTACGACCCTGCCCTGGGGGGACACGGAGATCACCGTCGAGGACGCGGCCACCGCCGACTACTCGGGCCTGGACATCGTGCTCTTCTCCGCCGGTGGCGCCACCTCGAAGGCGCTCGCCGAGAAGGTCGCCGCCCAGGGCGCCGTCGTGATCGACAACTCCTCGGCCTGGCGTCGCGACCCCGAGGTGCCGCTGGTCGTCTCCGAGGTCAACCCGCACGCGATCGCGAACCGCCCCAAGGGCATCATCGCCAACCCCAACTGCACCACCATGGCCGCCATGCCGGTGCTCAGGCCGCTGCACGACGAGGCCGGGCTGACCGCGCTGATCGCCACCACCTACCAGGCCGTCTCCGGCTCCGGCCTGGCCGGCGTGGCCGAGCTGGACGGCCAGCTGCGCGCGGTCGCCGACCGGGCCACCGAGCTGACCCACGACGGCGAGGCCGTGGAGTTCCCGGAGCCGGGCGTCTACAAGCGCCCCATCGCCTTCAACGTGCTGCCGCTGGCCGGCGCGATCGTCGAGGACGGCAGCTTCGAGACCGACGAGGAGCAGAAGCTCCGCCACGAGTCCCGCAAGATCCTGGAGATCCCGGAGCTCAAGGTCTCCGGCACCTGCGTGCGCGTCCCCGTCTTCTCCGGCCACTCCCTGCAGGTCAACGCCCGCTTCGAGCGCCCGGTCAGCGTGGAGCGCGCCTACGAGCTGCTGAAGGACGCCCCGGGCGTCGAGCTCTCCGAGATCCCGACGCCCCTGCAGGCGGCGGGCAAGGACGCCTCCTACGTCGGCCGCATCCGCGTCGACGAGACCGTCGAGCACGGTCTGGCGCTCTTCCTGTCCAACGACAACCTCCGCAAGGGCGCGGCGCTCAACGCCGTGCAGATCGCGGAGCTGGTCGCGGTGGAGCTGCGCGGCTGACGCCGGCGGGCCCGTAGCGGCCCCATGCGAAGGGGCCGGACACCGTGCAGGTGTCCGGCCCCTTCGTCGTCCGCGCGGCGCCCGGTGCGCCCCTCGGCGCCCGGGCGCCGTCGGTCAGTGCCCCTTCGCCGCCAGCATCCGCTGGCGCACGTAGCCGGTCAGCGCCAGGGCGGCGGTCAGGCCGGCCGTGAAGTACAGCTGGACGCGGGTGTCCTCCTCGCGCAGCATCAGGGACAGCACGCCCACGATGCCGGCCAGCGCGACCCACGTCAGCGCCGGGAAGAGCCACATCTTCACCACCAGGCGCTCCGGCGCCTCGCGCTCCAGCTGCCGGCGCATGCGCAGCTGGGTGACCGCGATGAAGCCCCAGACCACGAGGACGGCGGCGCCGGTCATGTAGAGGAGCCACTTGAAGACGGTGTCCGGCCACCAGTAGCTGAGCAGGACGGCGAAGAAGCCGAAGGCGGAGGAGGCCAGGACGGTCAGCCGGGGCACGCCGCCGGTGACCTTGGCCAGGAACTTCGGGCCCTCGCCGCGCATCACCAGGGAGTGCGACATCCGGGAGGCGCCGTAGATGTTGGCGTTCATCGCGGAGAGCAGGGCGATCAGCACGATGACGTTCATGATCTGCCCGGCGGCCGGGATGTCGAGGTACTTCAGCACCGCGACGTAGGGGCCGTCCGTGGTGAGCGACTTGTCGTTCCACGGGATGACGGTGACGACGACGAGCATCGAGCCGACGTAGAAGAGCGCGATGCGCCACATCGCCGTGCGGACCGCCTGGGCGACGCCCTTGACGGGCTGCTCGGACTCGGCGGCGGCGATGGTGACTGTCTCCAGGCCGCCGTAGGCGAAGACGGAGGCCAGCAGGCCGACCACCAGGCCGTTGGCGCCGTTGGGCAGGAAGCCGCCGTGGCCGGTGAGGTTGTCACCGCCGGGGGAGGACGTGCCGGGCAGCAGGCCCAGGATCGCCAGCACGCCCAGCACCAGGAAGATGCCGATCGCGGCGACCTTCAGGGCGGCGAACCAGAACTCGAACTCGCCGAAGTTGCTGACGGCCGCGAGGTTGGTGCCGCAGAAGACGGCCATGAAGAGCAGGACCCACATCCACGATGCGGTGGAGGGGAACCACGAGACCATGATGGACGCCGCGCCGATCGCCTCCACGGCGATGCCGACGCACAGCTCCACCCAGAACATCCAGCCCGCGGTGAAGCCCGCCCAGGGGCCTATCGCCTTCTCGGCGTGGACGGAGAAGGTGCCCGAGGCCGGATTGGCCGCGGACATTTCGCCGAGCATGCGCATCACGAGCATCACGAGCAGCCCGGATATCGCATAGGCGAGCACGATCGCCGGTCCGGCGGCGGTGATGCCGGCGCCGGAACCGACGAAGAGTCCGGCGCCGATGACCCCGCCGAGCGCGATCATCGAAAGATGACGCTGCTTGAGGCCGTGCGACAGATTGCCGTGGCCGCCCGGTGTGCCGTCCGGTGCCGCGCCGGTGACCCCGTCGCGCTCGGGCGCGGAGGTCGCAGGTGTCCCAGTCATGGTCGTACTTCCCCGTGGGTGAGAGCTTGGGAAAAAAGTGCCGCAGAAAGTTGCCTCAGTGTGGGGGTCATGTTCGCTCAGGACAACACCTGTGACACAGCTGTCCGATATTCAGACCACGTGGTTACCGTGGGTACCTGATATATCGCCAGAACCAAGGCTTTTTCCGGGTGAACTATTTCGTGCGGCGCAGCCGGAGTTCGCGCAGCCCCGCCACGACGAGCACCGCGGCCGTCGCCGCCGCCGACCACAGCAGCTGCGGACGGGCCTCGGCGTCGGTGAGCATCAGCACGATCACACCGGCCATGCCGGCCAGGGCGGCCCAGGTCAGGTAGGGGAAGCACCACATGCGCAGGGTCAGCCGCTCGGGCATCTCCCGCTCGATGCGCGGACGCAGCCGCAGCTGTGAGGCGGCGATCAGGCCCCAGACGAAGAGCAGCACCGCGCCCACGGCGTTGAGCAGGTAGTGGAAGATCGAATCCGGCCACTTCAGATTGAGCACGACCGAGGCGAATCCGAAGGCGACCGATGCGAGGACCGCCCGGCGGGGCACGCCGCCGCCCGAGACCTTCAGCAGCGCACGCGGCGCCTCACCGCGCTCGGCCAGCGAGAACACCATCCGCGACGAGCCGTAGAGGTTCGCGTTCAGCGCGGACAGCAGCGCCACGAAGACCACGATGTTCATGATCTGACCGGCCGCCGGCACCCCGACGTGGTCCAGCACGGCCACGTACGGGCTCTGTCCGGGCTGGATCGAGGACCAGGGCAGCAGGGTGACGATGACGAGCATCGAGCCCACGTAGAAGAAGAGGATGCGCCACACGGCGCTGCGCACCGCCCGGCCCACCGCCCGCGCCGGGTCGTCGGACTCGGCGGCCGCGATGGTGACGACCTCCAGGCCGCCGAAGGCGAAGACGACGGCGAGCACACCCGAGACCACACCGCTCCAGCCGTGCGGCAGGAAGCCGCCCTGGCCGGTCAGGTTGCTCATCCCCACCGCATCGGTGTCCGGCAGCAGCCCGAAGATCGCCAGCAGGCTCAGACCGAGGAAGAGCACGATCGCGCCGACCTTCAGCGCGGCGAACCAGAACTCGAACTCGCCGAAGTTCTTCACCGCCGCGAGATTCGCGGTCGTGAAGACCAGCATGAAGATCAGCACCCAGCCCCACTGCGGCACCGACGGCGCCCAGCCGTGCGCGATCTGCGCGGCGCCCGTCGCCTCCACGGCGAGCACGACCACCAGCAGGAACCAGTACAGCCAGCCCACCGTGAAGCCGGCCCACCGGCCCAGGGCGCGCTCGGCGTGCACCGAGAAGGCGCCCGACGCCGGCATGGCCGACGACAGCTCGCCGAGCATGCGCATCACCAGCATGGCGAGCGCGCCCGCGATCAGGTACGAGACGATGATGCCGGGACCGGCCACCGCGATGCCGGCGCCGGATCCGACGAAGAGACCGGCGCCGATCACGCCGCCGAGGCCCAGCATCGTCAGATGTCGCTGCTTGAGCCCCGCGGCCAGCGGTTCCTTCTCGCCGGCGGCCAGGGGCGCGTCGGCAGACTGTGCGTCGTGCATGGGAGTCGATCTCTCGGTCAGTGCGCCTGACGCGAGGACACGCAGGAGCGGGTGGGGGTGGGGTCCAGATTCTCCCGCCCGGGTGGCCGGAGCCAAGCGGACCGGGATTCTCGTGACGAGCATCACGTTTCCACGAGCAACGATGGCGAACGGGTCCCCACGCGCTCGGAACCCCACAGGACCGGCCCGTCGCGTTTGTCGCTGCCGTCCGGTGCCCGAAGGGTGACGCTCGGCTAACGTCAGCGTGTCCTCATCCACCTTCTTTCTTCCCGCGGAGTACCGATGGCCACCGCAGCTGCCCCCGCCACCCGGACCGGAACGGTCCTCGCCGATCTGCTCCCCGCCTCCACCGCGGGCCGCGCCCGCGTCCGCGACGCGGCCCTGGTCCTCGGCGGCGCCGCGCTGACCGGCATCACCGCGCAGATAGCCGTCCCCGTGCCGGGCTCGCCCGTGCCCGTCAGCGGCCAGACCTTCGCCGCGCTGCTCGTCGGCACCGCCCTGGGCGCCCGCCGCGGCTTCCTCTCGCTCGCGCTGTACGCCGTCGCCGGCATGGCGGGCATGCCGTGGTTCGCCGAGGCCAAGTCCGGCGCCGCGTTCCCGTCCTTCGGCTACGTCCTCGGCATGCTGCTCGCCGCGACCGTCGTCGGCGCCCTGGCCCGCCGCGGCGCCGACCGCTCCGTGCTGCGCACCGCGGGCACCATGGCCCTGGGCTCCGCGATCATCTACGCGGTGGGCGTGCCCTACCTGGCGCTGGCCGCGCACATGCCGCTGAGCGAGGCGGTCGCCGCGGGCCTGACGCCCTTCCTCATCGGCGACGCCCTCAAGGCCGCGCTGGCCATGGGCGCCCTGCCGACGGCCTGGAAGCTGCTCGGCCGCCGCGGCTGAGACCGCACCGCAGGAACCGTACGGAACGGGCCGGGCCCGCACCCAGATCCTGGGTGCGGGCCCGGCCCGTGGCGTTGGCGCCCGCCTACTGGCCGGCGGCCTTCGCCGCGTTCTTGCGGCGCTTGTCCAGGACCAGACCGATCGCCAGGACGATCAGGCCGAGCAGCGTCGAGAGCAGCACCTGCTCACGGTTGTCGCCGCCGTCGTAGACCATGTAGCCGAGCACGAAGGTGATCATGCCGATGGTCGCCCAGGTCAGGTACGGGAAGAGCCACATCTTCACGAAGTGCCGCTCGGGCATCTCGCGCTTGATGATCCCGCGGAACTTCAGCTGCGTGATGCAGATGACCAGCCACACGAAGAGGGCGATGGCACCCGAGGAGTTCAGCAGGAACTTGAAGACGGTGTCCGGCCAGACGTAGTTGAAGATGACCGAGACGAAGCCGAAGACGACCGAGCCGAGGATCGCGGCCTGCGGCACGCCCCGCTTGTTGACGACGGCGAACGCCTTGGGCGCGTCGCCGCGCTTGCCGAGGGAGAAGGCCATGCGGGAGGCGGTGTAGAGGCCCGAGTTCAGGCAGGAGAGCACCGCGGTCAGGACGATGACGTTCATGACCTGGCCGGCGTGCGGGATGCCGATCGAGTCCAGGGCGGCGACGTAGCTGCCCTTCTCGGTGATCGTCTTCGAGTCCCACGGCAGGAGCGAGACCACGACGAGGATCGAGCCGAGGTAGAAGACGGCGATGCGCCAGATGACGCTGTTGGTGGCCTGGCGGACCGCGCGCTGCGGGTCCTCGGACTCACCGGCGGCCAGCGTGACGATCTCGCTGCCCATGAAGGAGAAGACGACCATCAGCACACCGGTGAGGATGGCGCCCGGACCGTTGGGCAGGAAGCCGCCGTGCGAGGTGAGGTAGTCGAAGCCGGCGCCCGGGTTGTCCGAGCCGGGCAGCACGCCGAAGACGGCCAGACCGCCGATGACGATGAACGCGGCGATCGCGACGACCTTGATGCCGGCGAACCAGAACTCGAACTCACCGTAGGAGCTGACCGAGGCCAGGTTGGTGGCGGTCAGCACGACCATCACGATCAGCGCCCAGGCCCACTGGGGAACGGCCGGTATCCAGCCTTCGAGGATCGCCGCACCCGCGGTCGCCTCGACCGCCAGCACCACGACCCAGAAGAACCAGTACAGCCAGCCGATGGTGAAGCCGGCCCAGCGGCCGAGCGCCCGGTCGGCGTAGGCGGAGAACGACCCGGAGGTCGGGTTGGCCGCAGCCATCTCGCCCAGCATCCGCATCACGAAGACGACCATCGCGCCGACGAGTGCGTAAGAGAGGAGAATGCCGGGACCCGCGGCGGCGATGCCGGAACCGGAACCCACGAAGAGGCCCGCGCCGATCACACCACCAATCGCGATCATCGACAGATGGCGGTTCTTGAGTCCGGCCTTCAGACCGTCCTCGCCCGCGACCGGGGCGTTACCGGGGTCGCCGGACGTCGACGCCTTCGTCATGGTCGGCGGTGTCGCGCTCATGTGCACGTTCCTTCGGGTTGTTCCTTTGGTTCTCGGGTTACGAGCCACCGCATTAGAACTTTTTAAAGGTGTCTTTAGGAAGACCTGAATCCATTTCGTTGTGTTCACAGAGAGTCACCACCCCCTGCTGACCGATCCGGGCCCCGCGGCATGCCACACTCGGACGCATGCGCGTGTACCTCGGCTCCGACCATGCCGGCTACGAACTCAAGAACCACCTCGTCGAGTGGCTCACGGCCCAGGGCCATGACCCCGTCGACTGTGGCCCCCACATCTACGACGCCCAGGACGACTACCCGCCGTTCTGCCTCCGCGCCGCGGAGCGGACCGCCGCGGACGCCGACAGCCTCGGCATCGTCATCGGCGGCTCGGGCAACGGCGAGCAGATCGCCGCGAACAAGGTCAAGGGCGTCCGCGCCGCACTCGCCTGGAGCGAGCAGACGGCCGCGCTGGGCCGCGAGCACAACAACGCCAACGTCATCAGCATCGGCGGCCGCATGCACACGCAGGAGGAGGCGACGAAGTTCGTCGAGATCTTCCTCGCCACGCCGTACTCGGGCGACGAGCGTCACACGCGCCGCATCGAGATGCTGAGCCGCTACGAGACGACGGGCGAGCTCCCCGCCATCCCGGCGCACCACCCCCAGCAGGGCTGACCCGGGTTCCTCCCACCCACCCGCCCCGACGTACAGGGTGCTCCGCCCCCACCCCCATGCCCGTCGGCCCGCCTTGAGCGGGCCGATGGTTCGGGTGACCGGGCGGGCGGGTGGGCAGGCCCCGCCGGGCAGCGGCGGGAAGACCGCCCGCAGACGGAAGCGAAACAGGAGACCGCCGTGCCCGAAGGGCATACGATCCACCGCCTGGCGGCGGACCACCGCGAGGCGTTCGCGGACCGTCCGGTCCGGGCGACCAGCCCCCAGGGCAAGTTCTCCGACAGCGCCGCACTGATAACCGGCCGGATCCTGACCACCGCCGAAGCCCACGGCAAACACCTCTTCCTCGGCTTCGAGGGGACCGGCTGGGTCCACATCCACCTCGGCCTCTTCGGCAAGTACACCTGGGGCCCCGGCCGGGCGGTGCCGCCGCCCACCGACACCGTCCGCCTGCGCCTGGCGGGCCCCGACGCGTACGCCGACCTCCGCGGCCCCACCACCTGCACCCTCATCACCGACGCCGAGAAGCAGGCGATACACGACCGCCTCGGCCCGGACCCGCTGCGCCCGGAGCACGACGGCGAGGCCGCCTTCGCACGGATCTCCCGCAGCCGGACGAGCGTCGCCGCCCTCCTCATGGACCAGAAGGTGGTCGCCGGCGTCGGCAACGTCTACCGCGCCGAGGTCCTCTTCCGGCACGGGATCGACCCCTACCGCCCGGGCCGCGACCTCACCCGGTGGGAATGGGACGCGATCTGGTCGGACCTGGTCGAGCTGATGCGCGAGGGCGTCCGCAACAACCGCATCGACACCGTCCGCCCCGAGCACACCCCCGAGGCCATGGGCCGTCCGCCCCGCGTGGACGACCACGGCGGCGAGGTCTACGTCTACCGCCGCACGGGGCAGCCCTGCCACATCTGCGACGGGGAGATCCGCACGGCCGGCCTGGCGGCCCGCAACCTCTTCTGGTGCCCGGAGTGCCAGCCGGCTTAGCGGCCCGCCCCTTCGGCGGACCGGCAGCGGGTCGGTCCGCTGCCGGTCGGAAGCCGGCCCGGAGCCGGTCGGACGCCGGTCAGAAGCCGTGCGGCAGCCACGGGGCGACCGTGCCGCCGAACGCCGATGCGGCCTCCGCCAGCGCGCCCTCGCTCAGCTCGGCGACGCGTCCCGCGGCCGCCAGCGCGGTGAGGGGCGTACCGCCGAGATAGGCCGCGCCCAGCTCCCGCACCGACAGCGCCAGGTCGGCGGCGTCGCGCGTGCGCTCGCAGGACGCCCCCTTGGCGTCCCCGGTCAGCCGCCAACGGCCGCTGTTCCAGGGACAGAAGTCGTCGGTGACGTCGAGGACGACGTCGACCGGCACCTGGTACGTCCGCGCCGCGAGCGCCGCGCCGACGTCGACCAGGCGCACGTGCAGATGGTCGGTCACCCTGACCTCGCAGCGCCGTATGTCGTTGACCATCTGCAGGAGCGGATCGTCGACGGGGAGGCTGCCGGCCTCGACCACGGAGGTGAGGTCGATCCCGAAGAGGTACTGCCAGAGCGCGGTGCGCGCGGCCGGGGTCAGCGCCTCCAGGTCGCGCAGGACCACCGTGCCCCGGGGCCCGCTCAGGTCCCAGGCGGGCCGCACCGCGTACCGCGCGTACCCCACCGTCCTGCCGTCGGCCTCCGCCAGCACGCACTGCAGCGGCGAGGCGCCCTCGCGCGCGCTCTCGGGGTCGACCACCGGCACGGCGTCCCAGCCGGGCCGGCGCGCGAGCATGCCCGGGCGGGTGGTGACCGCCTGCGCGTACACCTCCTCGCACGCGGCGCGCGCGGTCCCGGGCTCCGACAAGCGCAATCGCACCCCATCTGTTGCGTATGTTGCGTGTGAGTTTTCTGCGACTTGCGGTACGGACAAGCGCGCGTGCGTCGTATCGATGCGCGCCGTCATCCTGTACGTCGCCGCGCCGTAGCCGAAGCGGCCGTAGATCCCGGGCTCCGAGGCGGTCAGCACGGCCAGCGGCTCGCCCCAGGACCGGACGTCGTCCAGCTGGCGCCGCATCATCGAGCGCAGCACGCCGCGCCGCCGGTGCGTGGGCCGCACGCCCACCATGGTCACGCCCGCCGCGGGCACCGACGCCCCGCCCGGCACCGTGATCCGGAAGCTGAACGCGCCGGTCGTGCCCACCACTTCGCCGTCGTCCCAGACGCCGATCGAGCGGTCGTAGCAGGTCACCTCCCGCCAGAGCGCCCGCTCCTCGGGGCTCTCCGGCACGCCGCCGAAGGCGAGTTCGAGCATGCCGTACCAGTGGTCCCAGTCCGCCGGGCGCAGTACACGTAACTCCATCGTCATAACCCATGCCTAGCAGCGCATACCCGGTCAAGCGAACGAATTTCGCATAGGGTTGCTCTCCGGGTGGCCGCCCGGTGCACCCGCCGCGCCCGCGTCGGCGCGGCGTGAATCGACGCACCGCCGAATGGGTGGATAAGGTCCCGATGCAATGACTGGCGGTGCGGAGACCCCGACGGCCCGGATGCGCAAAGCACTGCACCGGGCGCGCACGAGCATGCGCAAGGCCGGTGTCGACTATTTCCGGGGCGACGGCTCCGACTGGGTCGCCCTCACCGCGCTGTTGCTGTCCGTGCCCGCCCTGGTGTGGGGCACGGTCGCCCAGCCGGAATGGTGCGCGCCCGCCGCGCTCGTCCTGCCCATCGTGGCCGGCGGGCTGCTGCTGCGGCCCGCGAGCCTGCTGGGGCTGTACGCGGCCGCTGCGGCCGGCCTCATCATGGAGTCGGCGGTCCTCGACGACCCCACCCACCACGGCACCGACCGGGTCAGCCCCGGCACGATCCTCGTCGTCGCGGCCGTCGGCTTCCTCGGGCTGCTGATCGCGCAGTTCCGCAGCCGCGTCGGCGTGCCCTGGCGGCGCGGCGGAACGATGCTCTTCGACCTGCGCGAACGCATCAGAGTGCAGAGCAAGCTGCCCAAACTGCCGGCCGGCTGGCACCGCGAGATGGCGCTGCGCCCGGCCGGCGGCCAGTCCTTCTCCGGCGACTTCGTCGTCGCGGCCCGCACCAACGGCGGCCGCACCCTGGAGGTCGTCCTGACCGACGTCTCCGGCAAGGGCATGGACGCCGCGTCCCGCGCCCTGCTCCTCTCCGGCGCCTTCGGCGGCCTCCTCGGCTCCCTCCCGCCCCACGCCTTCCTCCCCGCCGCCAACGGCTACCTCCTCCGCCAGGACTGGGACGAGGGCTTCGCGACCTCGGTCCACCTCGTCCTGGACCTCGACACCGGCGACTACGAGCTGCTCTCCGCGGGCCACGTTCCCGGCCTCCACCTCAGCGCCGGCACGGGCCGCTGGGAGGAGAAGTCGGCGGACGGCCCCCTGCTGGGCGTCTACGACGGGGCCGAGTTCGAACCGGTGAAGGGCCGGCTGCGCCGGGGCGACGTCCTGATGCTCTTCACCGACGGCCTCGTCGAGACGAACGAGCGCGACCTGACGGAGGGCATGGACCGTCTCACCGGGGAGGCCGACCGCTACGTCACCTCGGGCTTCCACGGCGCGGCGTGGCACCTCATCGAGGCGGTCGCGAAGGACGTCAACGACGACCGGGCGCTGCTGCTGATCTGCCGGGATTGAGGTCTTTCGCCGGTGACATCCACTGTGCGCCGGTCACCACGGTGTGACGCCTGCGACGGCCGGGAAACGAGCTGCACGGTCTCGTAACAGAGTGACCGTCAGCATCGGAAGCACTTTGTGATCACGTTGATGATGTTGATAGACATGTTCGAGTAGCCAAGTGGCGCATGAGACATGACGGGGGTGAGCTCGTGAAGTTCGACATGGGACAAACGACGCTGTCCGGACTGGTCAAGAAGACCCACGGATCCAGCAACGACCTGGCCGGTCTGGTCCGCCAGCTGGTCCACGCGGCGCAGCCGCTGGAGGGCAAGTTCAACGGCGCCGGCAAGGTGGCGTTCGACGAGTTCAAGGCACACTCGGACGACGTGGGCGCGGCGCTCAACGGCTCGCTGCGCTCGATCCTGGGCGGTCAGTCCGGCATGGACTCCTCCTTCGGCCAGGGTGACCAGGAATCGGCGGACAACGCCCGTCAGACGATGTCGGCGGCGAACTTCGACGCGGCACGCTTCTCGGGCCGCTAGGACACAGGGGGTATTTGCTCATGGCTGGTGCGGGTGCGGACCGTCGTAGTTACGACACGGGTGCTTCGACCGAGGTCCAGGGATCGCTGCAGGGCATCATCGGGCGGCTGGAGACGCTGCTGACCGAGCGCGACGGGGCGGTGAAGGCGGCGATGGCCGACTTCAAGGCCGACGGCGTCGACGAGCAGTACCACGGCGTGGAAATGCGCTGGAACAAGGCGGCCACCGAGGTCCGCCAGATCATCACGCTGCTGCGCTCGACGATGGAGAAGAACGACGGCACGGCGAAGTCCACGCTGGCCAAGGCGAAGGCCGCCGTCGACGCCATCGGCTGACGCCGGGCTGCAGGAGCAGGGAAGAAACGTTTCTTAAAACGGGGGAGACGTCGTGTCCAAATGGGATATTCGTCCGGGTGGCGTGCAAGGGGCGCTCAACAACACCGCTGAGGCCGCGAGCAAGTTCGAAGAAGAGTTCAAGGCGTACAGCGAGGGGCTCGTCCACTCGGCCACGCATGCGGGCACGATGATCCTGGGCGGGACCAAACAGCCCGAGGGCGGTGCCTTCGGGCCCGTGGCCCAGGCGCTTCAGGAGTTCCAGGAGCACACCTCTGACGACCTGAAGTTCCTCCCCGTCCGGACGGGCAAGTCCATCACCGGCGCGCGCCTGGCGACGGAGGCGTACGTCCACGGCGACCTGGAGATGGCGAAGAACAAGCAGGAGGAGTACTCCAAGGCTCCGACTCCCGAGGAGATGAAGGGGCCCAAGAAGTGATCGACCTGGGCAAGATACCGACCTTCACGGGCAAGCTGGAGCAGCTGGAGACGGATGCGACGACGCTGAAGACGACCGCCGGCAGCATCCGGGGCACGGGCAAGGCCGTGCACGACGCCTTCCAGAAGCTCTCGGACTCCTACGAGGCCCCCGAGAGGGAACACCTCCTCGACACGACGATTCCGGTGCGCGACAAGGCCGACGCCTTCGCGAAGAAGCTGGAGTCCGTCAGCGGCGCCCTCCAGGGCTTCGCCACGGCCGCGCGGCCGCTGGTGCAGAAGATGGACCGGCTGCGGGCGGACGCCGACAGGTTCGTCAAGGAGAACAAGGACGACGACGACTGGCAGAAGGACCAGAAGAAGGTCGACGAGAACGCGCGCCTGGTCCGCGAGGTCGGCACGACGTGGGTGGCCTTCCAGGGCGTCGAGCGCGACGCGGCGAACAAGATCACCGCGCTCGTGGGCGGCACGAAGTTCGTGGTCGACGACGGCTCGCACAAGGCCGGCATGTACGGCTTCAAAGAGAGCGACGTCAAGGACGCCAAGGAGACCCCCTGGGGGACGGTCGACAAGCGCGAGTACGAGGGTCTGCGGGCCGCGTGGGAGTGGACGAAGGACAACGTCGGCGGTGCGCTGAAGGGCTTCTTCGTCGACGGTGTGCTGGGCACCCTCAAGGGCCTCGGCAGCATGGTCAACTTCTTCGACTGGGACAACTTCAAGAAGACCTGGACGAACATCGGCAACGTCTTCGGCGGCGTCAGCGCGTACATCGCGACGCCGTACGAGTGGGCCATGGACAAGATGCTCGGCCCGACCGACCACAGTGACACCGACAAGCAGAAGGCCGCCCTGCGCGAGTTCGGCAAGTCGATGGTGGCCTGGGACGAGTGGGACAAGAACCCCTCGCGCGCCTTCGGCACGGTGGCCTTCAACGCCCTCACCCTGGGCTCGGGCACTCTCCTCAAGCTCGGCAAGGCCGGCCAGGCCGGGAAGCTGGGCGCGGGCGCGGAGGCGTTGACCGTGCTGGGCAAGGCGGGTGTGCTCGCCGACCCGATGAGCTACCTCGGCAAGGCGGCGGTGGTCACCAAGCTGAAGGTCGGCGACTTCTTCACCGGTCTCAAGGAGAGCCGGGCCGGCCTGGACGACATGTCCCGGAACATCCCCACGAAGCCGGGCGACATCGCCTTCGACCCGAACGGCAACCTCCAGCACGTCCGCCCGGACGGCAAGATCGAGACGGTCACGCCCGACGGCAAGGTCCTCGACCAGAACGGCGACCCGGTCAAGACCCCGCACCGGGAGCCGCACAAGTCTGAGCTGGACCAGCCCCAGGTGAAGGTGCCCGAGGAGCAGAAGGTCGGCGCGAGCGTGGGCGGCGGCCATACGGAGGCTCCGGCGAGCGGTTCGGGTTCGCACGCACCGGGCGGCGGCACGGGTTCGCACGCGCCGGGCGGTAGTGCGTCGCACACGCCGGGCGGTGGCGCGTCGCACACACCCTCGGGCAGTGCGTCGCACACGCCGTCCACTGGCGGTTCCCACACGCCGTCGGGCGGCGGTTCGCACACGCCGTCCACTGGCGGTTCCCACACGCCGTCGGGCGGCGGTTCGCACACGCCGTCCACTGGCGGTTCCCACACGCCGTCCGGTGGGGGTTCCCACACGCCGTCCGGCGGGGGCTCGCACACGCCGTCCGGTGGGGGTTCGCACACGCCGTCCACCGGCGGTGCCGGGCACGGTGGCGGTGGCGCAGCGGACAACGCCGGGCACTCGGGTGGCGGCGGCGCTGCGGACAACGCCGGTGACAATGCCTCCGGCTCCGGTACCCACGGTTCGACGGACGGCAACGGCAGTGGTCACGGCTCCGGCCCCCACGACCCTGCGGGCTCGCACGACCCGAGCGACCCCGGAAGTGCTCAGCCGGACACGGGCTCCGGCTCGGGTTCGGGGCCGGGTCACGGCGGGGACACCTCCACGCCCCATCAGGAGGAGCGCCCCGGCGCGGACGATCAGCCGCTCCCCAAGGGCGGACGCATCACTGAACACACCTTCGATCACGTGCTGAAGGGCGAGCTCAAATATGACCGGAATGGCAACCCCAAGGTCGTCGGATATCATTTCCGTCCCAATGGCCGTGACCTCGATCCCTACAACGTGAAGGTCCCGAAGATCCTGATGAGGGATAACAAGACGGGGCTGACCGTGGGCAACGTGTGGATGCGTGACCCGCGCACGGGCGAGTGGGTTATGAAGCGGGCCAAGACGACCTTCTTCCCTCCGTCGTGGACGGAGAAGGACGTCAGGCGCGCCATGACCAAGGCGTTCGAGAACGGCAAGGTCGTGGACGCCGACGACTTCAAGTGGCAGGGCTCCTACAAGGGGATAGATTTCGAGGGCTATTACGACCCCGTCACGGGTGACGCGAAGACCGTCTACCCGCTCATGCCCAAGCCCAAGGAATGAAGGAGATCCCCGCAGTGATCCGCACCCAGTACTACACCGAGGACGTCAAGGACCTGCCTCGTTTCACGGGGCCCGCCGGGCTGAAGGTTCTGGGTAACTGGGTGACGTCCGACATCCAGCTCGTTCCGCCGTCCGTCCTTGAGGCCATCGACCTCGTGACCGCTGCCCAGGCCGACAAGGGCTTCGCCCCGGAGGACCTGGACGGCAACGCCCACACGGCCACCGTCAGCCCGCAGGGGGTGGCGGTGGAGAACCACTTCGTCGAGCACGTGCAGGGTGAATTCACTCTGGACGATGCGCTGCGTGTCCTGGTCGACTTCTGGGACTACTGCTGTCTGGCGATGCCGACGCAGGTGGATCAGCACCGGCGTGCGTACGCGGAGGAGAACGGGCGCGACCCGCTGGCCGGGATCCGCGACTTCCTCGGCGGATGACCGGCTTCGCCGACCGGTCGGCCACCGTCACTCCGCAAGGGGTGACGGTGGAGAACCGGTTCGTCGAGGACGACATCCGCGCGGCCCTCGCGGTCTGGGAGCGGATGGTCCGGCGCTTGGCGACGGACTGGCAGCCGGACGGGTACTACACGGTCGAGGCGTACGGTGTCGGCCTCCGGGCGCGCGACGAGCTGGCGCGGCTGGTGGCCGAGCTGCCCCAGCCGGCCGGCGGGCCCCTGCAGGAGGCGATGGACCGGCTGGACGACGAGTTCCGGAAGTTCACCGTCCACGATGACTGGTTCGTGGTCCAGAACGCCTTCGGCCTCTCCTTGGAGGGCCGGGCCGCACGCGGCTGGTGGTGGCGGCGGAAGCCGCCCGTCCTGCCCTGGTCGCGCATGGCCCGCCTGCTCGGCACCGACTTCGACGGCAACCCCGTCGAGGACCCCTACGACGTCATCGGGGACGGCCTCGACGACCCGCGGCACCGGGAGCGGGTGCCCGGGCTCGTCGCGCTCGTGGGCGATCCCGCCGCGGCGGACCACGAGCGGCTCACGGCCTGCATCGCCCTGCTGGAGTGGGGGGAGGCCGCCGGCTACGAGGCGGTCGTCGGTGCTGCCGCGGATCCCGGGAACGTGGTCTGGTACGAGTGCTCCATCGACCGGAAGTTCTCCGTCGACAACACCTTCGGGCAGCTCGCCCGGGCCATGGCCTTCGACAGCGGACTCCCCGGGGAGAAGGGCACGCAGGCCGCCCGCACGGAAGCGGTCCGCGCGCTCGTGCGGATCGCGGACGGCGAGTACTTCGACGAGCAGCTGGAGGGCGTCCTCGAAAGCTGCGTGGCGGAGCCGGGCGTCATCGAGGACGTCGAGGACGTCGTGCGGCGCGGCGTCCGCTTGCTCGCCGGCGACGCCCGGCTCCGCTTCGACCTCGCCACCCAGCTCGTCGATCTGGCCTGTGCCGTGTCGACCGCCGACGTGCGCCGGGCGATCGCCCTCGCATCGGAGGTGCTGGCCGTGGCTCCCGGCGACCGTGCGCTGGAGCATGCCCGGGTCATCGCGCTCCGTGCCGAGGGGCCGGAAGGAGAGCGTTTCGCCGGTCATCTGCGCAATGTGGGCGACGCTTTGCGTTTCCCCGCAGAAAGTTGATAGGCATGGCGGCCGGTGCGTGTCATGCCCGCGCCGTTCCGATGTGAAGTGATTGATTCGGGGGACATTCGTGGCGACTCCGCCGCAGCAGCCGTTTCCGGCACAACAGCCGCCTTCGGCTCAGCAGCCGTTTCCGGCCGCACAGCAGCCCGTTCCGGGGCAGCAGCCGTTCCAGCAGCAGCCCGGCTTTCCGCCTCAGGGGCAGCCCCAGTTCCAGCAGGGCTTTCAGGGACATCAGGCGCACACGTTCTGCCGTCTGTGCGGTGGCTTCCCCGCCGTCGAGGCGACCGTCCGCGGGCATCAGGGCATTCTGATCATGATGCGGTTCCTGAGCCTGAAGGGGCCGTTCTGTCGCAATTGCGGAACGTCCGTGTGGCGCGACATGACCGGTAAAACGCTGCTGCAGGGCTGGTGGAGTCCTCTCTCGCTGGTCATTCTGACCCCGTTGACGCTCCTTTGGAACGTCTTCGTCCGGGCCAAGCTCAACAAACTGCCGCCCCCGGTCCCCGGTCAGCCGGGCATGCAGCTGGATCCCGGGCTGCCGCTGCGCAAGCGCCCCGCCGTCTGGGGTGCGCTGATCCCGGTGGCCTGGGTGCTCTTCATGGTCTTTCAGATTGCCCGCGGTTCGTAGGTTCGTACCGGTTCGTAGAGCCCGGCAGAGCGGGGAATGATGGCGAAGGATTACGACAGTCAGCTGCTGGAGTCGGTGTCCGTGCGGCGCCGGCGCATGCGTGATGCCCTGCTCTTCGGTGCCCAGCGGGCCCGCCGCACGGCGGATGAAAGGCTCGGCAAGGTATTCGCGGGGATCGCGATCGCGGCGGTTCTGTGCGCGGGGTGCGTGGGATGGTCGTTCATCCAGCACACCCTTGCCAAGCAAAAAGAGCAGCAGCGACAGCAGGAGCAGCGCTATGCGCCGGTGACGCCTTCCCCGTCGCCCACTCCCTCGGCGACTTCCACGAAGTCGGCCCACAAAAAGGCGACTCCCGCGAAGACGGCTTCCACGAAGGCGACCCCGGCAATGTCGCCGTCCCCGAAGACAACTCACCCAAAGCCGAAAGGAACACCCAAAGTGACGGAGCCGGCCCAGTGATAGGTTCTCGGGCGTGGTGAGCGCGGGGGCAAAGCAGCGTACGGAATTGAGCAGGGTCACCCTCATCGGCGACCGGCGGCGGGTGGACCTCGTTCTGCCCGCGGACGAGCCCATCGGCCGGCTCCTGCCCGACGTCCTGCGGCTGCTGGACGACAAGGTCGGCGACCGCCCGGCCGCCCGGCACCTGATCACCGCTGACGGAACGGTTCTGCCGCAGGACGGCACGCTCGCCGAGGCCGGCGTGCCCGACGGCGCGCTGCTCCGGCTCGTCCGCGTGCACGACGCGCCCTCCGCGCCCGTCGTGCACGACGTCACCGACGAGCTCGCCGAGGACCTGGACGTGCGCGCCTGGCGCTGGCGTCCCGAGGCCCGGCGGTGGACCGCGAGCCTGGCGACGATCGCGCTGGCCGTGACCGCCGGCATGCTCGGGCGCGACAGCCTGGGCCCGGCCGCCGTGGCCGGCCCCCTCGCCGGGATCGCCGCGCTCGTCGCGGCCGTCGGCGCCGTCGCCGCTGCCCTCGGCAACCGCCGTGACCGCGCCGACCGGGGTGCGGGCGAGGGCGGGGGCGCCAAGGACGAGGCCGCCCTCCAGGGCAGCCGCGCCATCGGCACCACCCTCATGCTCGCGGGCGGTGCGCTCGGCGTTCTCGCCGGGTGGGCCGCGGCTGATGCGCACGCCTGGTCCGGTCCCGCGCGGCTCGCCGCCGTCGCCGGGGCGCTCGCCGTGACGCTCGCGCTCCTCGGGCTGTTCTCGCCGCTCGGCAAGGGCGGCCTGACCGGCGCCGGTGCCGTCGTGGCGACCGCCGGGGCGTGGGAGGCCGTCGCGGCCTTCCAGCACGAACCGGCCCGCGTCGGCACCGTCATGGCCGTCGTCTCCGTCGTCGTCCTCGGCCTGCTGCCGCGCCTCGCGCTGATGGCGGCCGGGCTCACCGGGCTCGACGACCGCCGCTCCGGCGGCGCCTCCGTCAGCCGGCACGAGGTCGAGACCGCCCTGGCCGCCACCCACCGCGGGCTGGCCCTGGCCACGGCCGTCGTCGCCGCCTCCGCCGCCGCCGGCGGGCTGCTGGCCGTCACCGCACCCACGTGGTGGACGGTCGTGCTCACGGCCGTGCTCGCCGTCGTCCTGCTCTCCCGCTCGCGCGCCTTCCCGCTCGTCGCCGAGGTCGTGGCGCTGCTGGCCGCCGCCCTGGTGGTGCTCGTACGCCTCGCGGTGCTGTGGATCGACCACATCCCCGGCACGCCGTACGGGCCGCTGACCGCGCTGTGCGCCGTGGCGGTCGCGCCGCTCGCCGTGCTGGCGGTCCGGCTGCCCGAACACGTCGGCGTCCGGCTGCGCCGTGCCGTGGACCTCGTCGAGACCATCGGCGTGATCGCGCTGTTCCCGCTCGCGGTCGGGGTGTTCGGCGCCTACGCGCGCCTGCTCCACCAGTTCTGAGTCGCAGCAGTTCCAGGAGAAGACGAGATGGCCCAGGACGACTGGCAGGGCGACGTACTGCGCAACCTGCGCAAGGCGACGGACGGTCTGCCGAAGGCGGTGAACGAGGCGGGCGGGGCGCCGGAGGCCGGCGCGGCGCCCGCCCCGGACGCCGCGCCCGCCGGCGGTCCCGGCGCGGCGCC
>NZ_JAIXMK010000105.1:0-38577 GCF_020328095.1 Streptomyces sichuanensis | reverse complement strand
TCCGTGGCGTGCGTGACCGCGCTCGGCCGCATCAGCCGGGCCGTCGCCACCTCGCGCCGGTCCGTCCCCGGCAGCGTCAGGGTCGCGCCGCGCTCGGCGTCGAGGGGCCCCGTCCGCAGCGCCGGGCGGTGGTCCCGGTAGAGGTACGGCGGGGTGTAGACCTCGATGCGCTTCTCGAACGTCCCCATCCGCGTGCCCGCGGCGTCCGCGAAGAGCGGGTTCGAGCCGAAGACCGCGATCCGCCCGTCCGGCAGCAGCAGCGCCTCGGCGTGGTAGTCGCGCCCGACCGTGGGCTCGGCGGCCGCGTGGAAGGCGCGCTCCTCGGGGTCGTAGAACTGGGCGCGCAGGATGTCGGAGCCGCGCTTGCCGCGGTAGTCGCCGGATCCGCCGGTGGTGAAGACGCGGTCGTCGGGGGTCAGGACGGCGTTGAGGTAGCGGGTGGGCCGGGGCAGGTCGGGGCCGGGGGCGTAGCGGGGGGCCGGTTCGCCGAGGTCGGCGATGGCGGTGCGCTTGCTGGAGCGGTGGGACTCCCCCACCCCGCCACCGCCGAGGATCATGACCTTCTGTCCCTGGGCGGGGGGCAGCAGGACGGAGGCGGACGTCTCCGTCATGTCGCGCTCCGGCAGGCCGGGCACGGGCTCGAAGGAGTTGGTGTCGACGTTCCACAGGCCGGGGGTGCGGCCCCGGTCGGCCGGACCGTAGCCGGCGTTGGAGCCGGAGTAGAAGAGGCGGCCGCCGGCGGTGAGGAAGAGCGCGGGGTAGGTGGGGAAGTAGCGGTCGGGCCCGGCCGACCAGGTGCGGGTGCCGGGGTCGTAGATCTCGTTCTTGCCGGGGATGATCTCGCCCATGTCGTCGAGCCCGGAGACGGCCAGCACCCGTCCGTCCCTCAGGGTCACCAGGGTGGGGTACCACCGGGCCTCGTCCATCGGGTCGACCCGCACGTAGCGCTCGGCGATGGGGTCGAACTCGTAGGCGTCCCTGAGACCTTGGAAGTCCTTCTTGTCCAGGCCCAGCTTGGCCGCGAGCCCGTAGAGGTCCTGGGCGTCCTTGCCGGTCAGGCCCTGGATGCGGTACTGGTCGGCGGTGTGGGTGATGCCGCGCTCCCCTCCGGCGACGGCTTCCACGTAGACGCGGGCCTCGGCGGCGGTCACCGTGACCTTCTTGCCCGCCCCCTTGGCCTTGCCCTTCTTGCCCTTGGGCTTGTCCTTCCCGGTGACGGTCTTCGTCGCGCGCGGGACGAGCACGGGCACCTGGGAGCGGTAGCGCTTGCCGGTGGAGCCCACGAAGACGGTGCCGGCCGGGAAGGTCCGGGGGGCGTCGGGGTTCTCGTTCTTGACGAGCATCGCGCCGCCGGCCCGCCGGACGTCGCCGGTCAGCTTCTCGTAGCGCGCGGTGCCGCCGGCCACCAGGAGCCGGCCGTCGGGGAGCTGGGCGTGGCCGGCGCAGAACATGTCCTTGGGTGTGGGGACCTGCTTGAAGGTGTTGTGCACGGGGTCCCACAGGACGCTCTGGAACGTGCCGGCGCGGAAGTTCTTCTCGTCGTTGCCCGACCCGGCGATGAGCAGCACCTTGCCGGTGCGCAGCAGGGCGGCGTGGATGGCGTTGACGCGGAACCGGTCGGGGACGTCCACGACGTCCCAGTGCCCGTAGCGGGCCTTGTACGCCTCCTGGTTGACGGAGTAGTCGTGCCAGGCCCGTTCGGCGAACTCGGTGGCGGCCGGCCCGTTGGCGGCGACCAGCGCCAGGACGGCGCCGATGCCCAGCAGCACCCTGCGTTCCTTCGCGTTGGGCAGGATCCTCACCCGTCCACATCCCCTCGTCCGCTCGTCCGCTCGCTCGGCAACGTCTGTGTCACATCTCCCGGCGGTGCTGTCCGACGGGGCGCGAGGCCCCGGCCTCCGGCTCCAGGCCCGCGCCCGCCTCGCCCGCCGGCGCCGGGGTCAGGCGCCGGCGGCGCACCAGCCGGCGGTCCCGCCACAGGCCGCCCTGCCACACGCCGAGCGGGCCGAGCGCGGTCAGCAGGGCGAGCAGCGCCCAGATGCGCATGGCCGTGTGGGCGTGGCCCAGCGTCCAGGAGGCGAGCAGGGACAGGGCGAAGACCGCCGCCCACATCAGGTGGGTGCGGAAGGTCGCCACGCAGTCGGGGCTGGCGGAATCGCCCTTGGGGGTGACGACGAACCGTGAGCGCCGGCGCAGCAGTGCCTCGCCCAGGGAGCGGGCGTACAGGGGCGCGGAGAGGGCCGACATGACCATGCCGGCGGCGCCGGAGGAGCCGGCCGGCTCGTGGGGGCTGACGTTGTGGCGGCGGTTCCACACGTAGAGCCCGACCTGCAGCGCAGCGGCGTCGCAGTAGAGCATCAGCCACAGCGACGACTCCACGGTGATCCCGGAGGCCCCGAGCCCGAGGAACAGGGCGCAGGTCAGGGCGCCCAGTGCCCAGTTGAGGGCGGCCATCGGGTAATAGGCGATCATGAAGCTGTAGTTGATCAGCCGGCCGGGCGGCAGGGTCCACACCGCCCGCCAGAACTGGCGCAGCAGCGTTTCGTACGTCCCGCGCGACCAGCGCAGTTGCTGGGAGAAGAAGTCGGTCCAGGAGGAGGGACCCTCGCCCACGGCGAGCACGTCGGGAGTGTAGACGGACTTCCAGCGGCGGCCGGTGGCGGGGTTGCGGCGGCGGTGGATCTCCAGACCGGTGGCCATGTCCTCGGTGATGGAGTCGAACAGGCCGCCGATCTGGCGCAGGACGCCAATGCGGACGCAGTTGCTGGTGCCGACGAACATGGGCGAGCCGTAGGCGTTGCCGGCCCGCTGGATCAGGGCGTGGAAGAGGAACTGCTGGCTCTCGGCCGCCTTGGTGACGGCCGTCGTGTAGTTGCCGTAGACCTGGGGTCCGACCACGAAGGCCACGTCGGGGTCCCGGAAGTAGCCGAGCATGCGTTCGAGGAAGTTGGGAAGGGGCACGTGGTCGGTGTCCACGCAGGCCATGAACTCGTAGTCGTCCCCGTGGGCGTCCAGCCAGGCGTTGTAGTTGCCGTGCTTGGTGCGGGCGCGGAAGCAGCCCGAGGGCTGGTTCCATCGGGCGACGCCCTTGCGGGAGAAGTGGCGCACGCCCAGTTGTTCGCAGAGCCGCTTGACGTCGGGGTCGTCGCCCTCGTCGAGCAGCCAGACGTCCAGCGGTCCGTCGTGCGCGATGCGGACCGCCCCTTCGAGGGTGGCGCGCACCATGGACAGCGGCTCCTTGCCCGGCACGAAGCTGGTCAGGAAGGCCACGCGGGTGCCGGGCTGGGCGCGGACGGGCATGGGGTCCCGGGCCACCCAGGTGGCGTGGGCGTTGGAGGCGACGTTGACCACGCGGAAGAGCTCGATGAGGCCGATCGCGACGAGCATCACGGTGTCGGCGAAGCGCTCCCAGTCGCTGACGTACGGCCGGTGGAGCCAGTGGGCGGGCGAGATCAGCCAGAGCAGGAGGGCCACGGAGACCAGCGGGGCCGCGGCCACCAGCAGCATCACGCCCACGCCGCCCCCGCCGCGGCTGAGCAGCCGCCGGTAGCGCACCCGGTAGACGCCGTTCGGAGGATCCGTCAGCTCCCCCGCCAGCCGGCTGAATCCGGCGTAGTCGTAACCCCCCGGGCCGCTGGTGCCGGTCGGGTCCACCAGACCGGGACCGCCGGGTCCGTCGCCTCCGGAGCCGCCCGGCCCCGCCCCCGCGCCGTCGTCGCGGCCGGGGCCGCCCGGACCGCAGCCGCCGGGCCCGCCACCGGGTCCGGGTACCGCGGGCGCCGCCGGCTCGGAGGGTGCGCCGCCGGCCGGCACCCGCCCGGCCGACGGGTCGCCGGGGATGTCGTCGCCGGGGGACGCGCTCGCGCCGGGGCGCCCGCGGGCCGCCGCAGGTCGTGCGTCACTCGCCGAAACCGCCACCACACACCCCCAACCGCACAAGGAAACGGGACAACGCGGAGAAAAAACTAACAAAACGGACCTACGATCATGTGACAACCGCACCGAAGGCGCCATCGCGTCACTCGCCCAGCCCAGGAACCGAACAGACGGACCCGTGCCCTAGAATTGAAGAATTCTTCAATTGGTCAGATCCACAGGAATTCACCGGGTAACAGCGGGCAGCCGGACGATCCACCGAGGGGGAGCCGCCGTGAGTGCGTTCGCCGAAGCAATGCGGGAACGGGTGCGCGCGGCGCGCGCGGCCCTGGCCGCGGCCCGGGCCGCGGCGGACAGCTACGGGGCGGCGATCGCCGAGGACGAGCTGGACGACGCCCTGCGGCTGGCCCGGGCGCACGGCGTCACGACGGACGCCGCCGACGAGGAAGACGGGCAGGACGGGAGTTGATCGGGGTGCGGGTGCCGCTGTACCAGGCGAAGGCGGAGTTCTTCCGGATGCTCGGACACCCGGTGCGCATCCGGGTCCTGGAGCTCCTGCAGGACGGGCCGAAGCCGGTGCGCGACCTCCTCACCGAGATCGGCGTCGAGCCCTCCAGCCTCTCCCAGCAGCTCGCGGTCCTGCGCCGGTCCGGCATCGTGACCGCCACCCGCGAGGGGTCGACCGTCGTCTACGCCCTGGCCGGCGGGGACGTCGCGGAGCTGCTGGGCGCCGCCCGGCGGATCCTGACCGAGCTGCTCACCGGCCAGGAGGAGCTGCTCACGGAACTGCGCGGCACCACGGGAACAGGAGCGGAACGGACATGAGCCAGGACAGCGAGAAGTACGCCGAGAAGGCGGTCGGCTGGCGCGTGCTGATCTACATCGTCTTCGGCCACGTCCTGGCCGGCTTCATCTGGCTGCTCTTCTACCTCGGCGCACACGCGAAGTAGGCCCGGCCGCGCCCACCGTCCGGTGGGTGCGCCGGCCCGTTCCGCAAGCCGGAAACCGGCATTCACGAAGACAGGTGATAACGGAATGGCCAAGCCCGGCGTAAACCATGTATGAGCGGAAGACCGCACGGTATACGCCCGGGTCCTATGCCAATCACGGGACAGGCCGCCGGAGCTGCGCCTCGCCCGCCCGCCCCCTCCCCGGCACATACGGAATGACTCCCTCCCCTCCGGTCAACGCGCAGGTCAGCACCGTGGGCCATTGCCGCGAACAGGGCTCGCGGACCGCGCCGCGCTGCTACTGTCCCGCGGCATGGAGGAGCTCTTCACCCCTGATGAAGTCGCGCGTATCGAAGCCACCGCGCAGGAGAACGGCATTTCCTCGCGCGACTGGGTGCGCGAGGTCGTGCTCCAGCGCCTCAACGGCGAGTGGCGGCACGACCTGGAGGACGCCGTCTGGCCGATCACGGTGCACCGCCGCCCCGGCGGCACGCTCCAGGAGCTGCACCACGCGGGCTGCTGGGTGCCGAGGGGCGGGGAGGACACGGTGACCACCGCCGAGGCCCGCCGCAAGGCGGCCGAGTACGACGTGCGGTTCTGTGACGCCTGTGAACCGGAGCGGTTCCTGGTCCCCTTCGACTGACGGCCCCCGGGCCCTATTACGCTGTCCACCGCAAGATCAATTAGGTGGGTGGGGGAAGTAGGGCATGAGGACAGGCACGCGCATCACGGGATGGGCGACCCTGCTCGTGGGCTACGCGACCGTACTGCTCGGCGTGGCCCCGTTCCGTGAACTGCCGCCCAAGCGGCACCAGCTCCTGCTGCTGGCCGCGACGGCCGCGTGCGGGGCGTGCTGGCTGCTCGCCTCCCTCCTGGCCCGGGCCGGCCGACGGGCGGCGCTGCGCAGGAAGGTGTGGCGCAAGCGGTACGAGCCGTGGCCCGAACCGCGGCCGGCGCGCCTGCTGTCCTGGGTGCTGGGCTTCGGCATCGCGCTGACGAGCATGGCCGCGCTGTGCCAGGGCGTGGGTCCCGACGGCGCGGAGGGCGAGTGGCTGGCCAAGGCCGACCGGGCCGGGGGCAGCACGTACGAGCTGCGGATCCAGAAGATCCTCGGTGAACCGCGCCCGACGGACGACGAGATCACCGGCGACGACGAGTACGCCTCGACGATCGTCGTCACCGTTCCCTTCACCTCCGGTCCCCAGCAGGTCACCGTCGATGCGGTGCACACCCGCGGCAAGCCGGAGGCGGGGCGCACCGTCGAGCTGCTGTACGCGCCGGACCGCCCCGACCTGGGGGTGCGTCAGGCGCCGGACAACGACATCGGCTCGTTCGCCGGCCGCATCATCGCCCTGCCGACCATCTGGATCCTCGGCCTGGCGGCCGGTTTCGTGACGAGCGTGGCGCTGTACCGCCGTGAAGCCGGCGTGCGCTACGCGCGTCGATTCGAGCCCTGGGTGCACCTGCCGGCCGCGGCGGTCCTGCTCTGCGGGGCCGCGCTCGTCACCCCGCTGCTCATCGGCTTCCCCAGTACGGGCACGGGCTGGTGCCTGGCGGCCGGGGCCGCGGCCACGCCGTGGCTCGCTCTCACCTGGGTGGCGAAGACGAGCTGAGCCACGGCGGCCTGCGAGGACGTCAGGCGCGGCGGCGCTTGAAGGCCCGGCGGATCAGGAAGATCGCCAGCACGATCATCGCCACCACGAAGAGGGTGCCGAGGATCATCACGATGAGCAGGGCCGTGCCCAGCTTCTTGAAGAAGCCCTTCTTCTTTTTCTTCTTCTTGTCCTTGGCCAGCGTCTTCTTGCCGTCCTTGGCCTTCGCCTTGTGGTGCGACGCCGCGGCGACCTCCACCGCATCGGCGGCGGTGCCCGTGGACGCCGCCTCCGCGGCGGCGGGACCGGCGACGGCGGACGCCTGCTGCACGGTGCCGGCCGACGGGGCCGCTGCCGCGGCCGAGGCGGGCGTCGCCAGCAGGGCGACGCCCAGGACCAGCGCCATGAGGGCGGACGCCCGGCGGGCCAGGCGCCCCCGGTGCCGCGCTCGGTCGTACTGCTGCTCGGTGTTCATCCGCGCCCCCTGTGTCGGTGCTCTGGGTGTTCGATGCTCCGCAGGTCGCGGGGCGCATACATTATCGGCACACCCGTACGGCGGCCATCAGGGCGCATGCCCGCCGCCGGACAGCCCCCCGGCGAGCCCTCCCGCTCGTGGATCAGGCGATCAGCTGATCGCCGTCGGGTATGTCCTCCACCGTCACCCGCACCCGGGCCGGCAGCCCCAGGCCGGCGGCCACCGCCCGCGCCAGGCCGTCCGGGTCGGGCCGGGTGGGGTAGGGCACGGGCTCGCCGTCGGTGTACGCCTCGACGGCCTTGGTGAAGTAGCCCGGGTGCCAGGCGCCGACGGCGCCCCTGACCTCGACGGCGGTGATGCGCCGGCCCCCGGCCCGGCGCGCGGCGACGGCGAGGATCTCGTCCGACCGCAGCTCGCCGGGCACCCGGAAGAGACTGGCGTGGGCGCCCACCTTGGCGCCGCACGCCAGCCGGAGGGTGACGGTCAGGCAGCTGGTGACGCTGGGGTAGAGGACCGGGCGGCCCCGCTCCGCCTCGGCGACCTGTCCCTCGGTGATGCGCACCGGGGAGGGCGCCGCGACGGCGGTCGCGACGGGCGTCGCGGCGAGCGCGGCGGCGGCGACCAGCAGAGCCCTGCGGGACGTGCGGGCGGACGGGGCGGAAAGCGACGGGCGGTGGCCGGACATGTGACTCCCGGGGAGGTGGGCGGAAAGGCGTAGCGCCCCACCCTTTCACCGTCTCCCGGCCGGCCCTTCCACCGCCTTGTCGCCGCCTCGTAGCGCCTCGTCGCCGCCTCGGCTCAGACCGTGGGCGCGTCCGGCTCGAACCGGCTGCGGACCGCGGTCTGCACCTCGGCCTCCTCCGCCGGGTCGGCGGCCAGCCTCCGCAGTTGCTCCACGACACGGGCGTCGGCCGTCGTCGCGTGGTGGGCGGCGAGCTCCCGGGTGGACTCCTCGCAGTCCCACAGGCACTCGACGGCGAAACCGGTGGCGAACGAGGGGTCCGTCGCAGCGAGGGCGCGCGCCGCGCGGCCGCGCAGGTGCGAGGAGGACGTCTCGCGGTAGACGTGGCGCAGCACGGGGGCGGCGCAGCCGATCGCCAGCCGTCCGGCGCCGTCCACCAGGTCCCACAGGACCGGGGCGTCACAGCCCTCGGTCCGCACGGTCCGGCGCAGGGCGCCGAGGACGAGCGCCGCGTCGTAGGGGGCGCCCCGGCAGGCGAGCATCCCGGCCGCGGCGGCGCCGAGGGCGTCGGCGCGGTGGATCCAGGCGCGGGCCCGCTCCAGGGCGGCCGTGCTGCGCATCCGCTCGAAGGCGGTGACGGCGGCCTCCGCGACGAGGGCCACGGGGTCGTCGGCGGCGGTCTCGATGAGGTCGAGGGCCTGGGGGTCGTGGTGCTCGGCGAGGTAGCGCAGGGCGGTGGCGCGGGCGGCCTCCGGGCCGAAGGCGGCGGCCTCGATGATCTCCATGCGGTCCTCGGGTCCCGCGACCGCGGTCAGGCAGCGGGTCGCGGGGACGTGCCGCAGCTGGGTGGGGTGGAGCGCGAGCCCTTCCTGGGCCCAGGCCAGGACCTCGCGCACGCTCCAGCCCGGCCGCGGGCCGGAGGGGCGCATCTGGCGCTGCCAGCGGTCGAAGGAGCCCTGCTCCTGGGCGGCGCGCACGCGGGCGGCGATCCGGGGGGCGTGGCGGTCCTCCGCCCACAGCCGCCAGGGCCGGGGCTCGAAGGCGTCGCGGACGGCCGCGGCGAGCGCGGATTCACCCTCGGGGGTGTGCGGGAACCTGGCGAGCACCGCGCCGCCGAGGGCCGCGAGGCCGGCGTCGTCGTCGCGCAGGGCCAGCTCGTCGAGGGCCCAGGCCCAGTTGCCGCCGGTGGCCGCGTAGCGGCGCAGCAGCAGGAGGGCGTCGTCGCGCCCGTACGAGGCGAGGTGGCCGAGGACGGCGAGGGCCAGGCCGGTGCGCTCCTCGGCGGTGTCGAGCAGGTCGTCCGGGTGGAAGAGGTGCTGTTCGAGCTCGCCGAGCCCGCCGTCGAGGTCCAGATACAGGCGCGCGTAGTAGAGGGAGCGGTTCTCGACCTGCCAGTCGCGCCGGGGGTCGCGGAGCACGCAGTGGTTCAGTGCCGCGAGCGCCTCGGCGCGCGGTGCCGCGAGGGCGTGCAGGGTCCCGTCGCCGCGGCCTCGCTGAAGGAGGCCGAGCAGGGTGCCGCTGGGCGCTATGTCTGGATCGAACATGGGGTCAGCATCCGGTGCGGGGAGTCGGCTGGCAACGGGATTTCCGTCGTCCGGCATTCTTGCCGGTGTCCACCTGTGCTAAGCCTGGTGAACTGTGGAAACTCGGGTTCTCCCTAGCGCCCGCAGCCTACCCGGAAGAGAGCATTCCGCCGAGCGGTGTCAGATTTGTCGCACTCACGCCGTCGGCATATGCCCTGAGCACCACCGTATCGGGTATTGCCAAAGCCCTTACGGGCCCTCGCTCCCTGTGCAACAGTCGTTACAGCAGTCCTACCGGCCGTTCCGGCGGACCCCGGAGCCGGCCGCGCCCCGTTTGTATCGGAGTACGAGATGCCGTCCCCCCTGTCCGCGGACCCCTCCGCAGCGCAGCCGCCCGAGGGCGGCCCGGTCGACGCGCTCATCTCGCAGGCCATGCGGCTCAGAGGCGGCATCGACGCCGTGCGCCGCGAGACCGCGGCCGACGCGGAGCGCTCGGACGACCCCCGGCTGCGCTGGCAGCGCGCCCTGTGCGAGCTCGCCGCCCACCACGTGGACAATCTCGGCGAGCACCTCGGCCAGCTGCGCGAGGGGCTGGACGGGGACGGTGCCACCGCTGCGGCCGGCGAAGCCGCCCGCGGGGCGCCGGCCCCGGCCGTCACTCTGCCCCGTCCCCAGGGCCCGGTCGACGGGGCGGACGCCCCGGCCGGCCGTGTGGGCAGCGCCGAGTGGAACTTCCTCACCGACGAGGTCACCTGGTCCGAGGAGCTCTTCCAGCTCTTCGGCCGCCGCCCCGAGGACGGCGCGCTGACCCTGGACGAGCTCCCCTCCTGGCTGGTGGCGGAGGACAGGGAGGTGCTCACCGCGCTGGTCACCGACTGCCTGGTGGACGGCAGGCCGATCGACGGCGAGTTCCGCATCGTGCACGGCGAGGGGGCCGTGCGCACGGTGCACATGATGGGCGAGCCGGTGCTCGACTCCGACGGCTGCACGGCCTCCATGTGGGCCGTGCTGCGGGACGTCACCGAACTGCGGCGCTGCCGGCAGGAGGTGCACGAGACCCGTGACTCGGCGCACCGCCGCCGGCACCACGCGCAGACGGAGCACCGGCTTGCGGTCGAGCTGCAGGAAGCCGTGCTGCCGCCGTGGCGCGGCTCCCTGCGGTTCCCGCCCGCCGGGCCGCCCGTCGCGGCGACCGAACCGGGCTGCGGCGGCGCGCTCGACCTCGCCGGGCACTACCTCCCCTCCGCGACCAGCAGCCTCGTCGGCGGCGACTGGTTCGATGCGATGGAGCTGCCCGGCGGTCGTACGCTGCTGACCGTCGGCGGCCTCACCGGGCACGGCGTGACCGCCACCTCCACCATGGCCATGCTGCTCGGGGCCGTGCGCGGCATGGCGGTCTCCGGAGCCGAGCCGGGCCCGCTGATGGGCTGGCTCAACCACCTCCTCGACGCCTCCGTGCAGCCCGCGCTGGGCAGCGCGCTCTGCTGCCGCTACGACCCCGCGACCGGCACCCTCCTGTGGTCCCGGGCCGGCCACCCCGCACCCCTGCTCTTCCGCGGTGGGACGGGCCTGCCGCTCCCGCCCCCGGAGGGCATGCTGCTCGGGGCGGTCGCCGACGCCGAGTACGCCCAGGCCGAGGAGCGGCTGCTCCCCGGTGACGTGCTCCTCCTGCACACCGAAGGACTGGCCCGCAGGCCCGAGCTGGCGCGGCTGCCGGAGCTGGCACCGCGTTTCGCGGCGGCCGGCAGCGCCCACGAGTGCCTGCGGGTCGTCCTGGAGGAGTTCGGCGGCACGGAGCGCGAGGACGACGCGTGTGTGCTGATCGCCCGCATCGGCGCGTAGCCGAACCTCCGCACCGGAGCCGGGAGGCCGCGTAGCGGCAGGGTCTCCCGGCCCTCACACCGCCGTGGGCCTGGGCTTGCCCGGTGCCTTCGGCAGCGCCCGCTGGATGTCGTCCCTCAGATGCCCGATCGTGGGATAGTCCGCGTACTTCCCGCTGAGCCGGTACATCTCCCGCAGCCGGTCCCAGGTGCGGTGCGAGGAGTTCTCTCCGATCGTGTTGAGCGCCATCCGGGCGAAGGTGTCGGCCTGCTCCGGGTCGTTGCCGATGAAGCAGGCGGACGCCATGGAGATGTAGTCGAAGATCATCGAGCGCTGCTGCTTCTCGCTCCGCAGCTCCAGCGCCCGTTTGGCGTGCTGCTGGGCGATGGGGGCGACCGTGGGGTCGTGCTCGGCGAGCGTGCGGTAGGCCAGCGCCTGCATGCCGTGCATGTCCGCCTCGTCGAACATCTGCATCCAGCTCGGCGCCGGCTCGTCGCCCTTGTCCGCGACGAACAGCTCCTCCGCCTCGCCCAGCGTGCGCCGCATGGCCTGGCCCCGCCCCATCGACGCCTGCGCCCACGCCTCGACGGTGCAGAGCATGGCCCGGGTGCGGGGCAGGGCCTGGTCGCCGGAGCCCGACTTGGCGAGCTTCATCAGATCCAGGGCGTCGCCGGGGCGGCCCACATGGACCATCTGACGGGCCGCCCGCGAGAGGGCCTCCCCCGCCCGGGGCCGGTCGCCGCCCTCCCGGGCGGCGTGCGCGGCGATGACGAAGTACTTCTGTGCCGTCGGCTCCAGCCCCACGTCGTGGGACATCCAGCCGGCGAGCACCGCGAGGTTGGCCGCCACCCCCCACAGCCTGCGCTGCAGGTGCTCGGGGTGGCGGTAGGAGAGCATGCCGCCCACCTCGTTGAGCTGGCCGACCACCGCCTTGCGTTGCAGCCCGCCGCCGCGGGAGGCGTCCCAGAGCCGGAAGACTTCGACCGAGCGCTCCAGGGCGTCGATCTCAAGGGACCCCACGGGGGCCGCCTCGTAACGGTCGAACCCGGCCGGGTCGGCGTGGGCGGTCGTGCCCAGGGGGTCGTCGAAGTGGGGAGCGTCGGAGGCGAGGACCGGGTCGGAGTGCAGCCAGTCGTGCATCGCGCCGCTGATTGCTGATCCTGCGGCGAGCGCGGCGCCCGCGCCCACCAAGCCGCGTCGGTTGAGCATGAGGTCCATTCCCGTGAATTCGGTGAGGACCGCGGCGGTCCGCTCGGGTGGCCAGGGCACCCCGTCCGGGGACTTGCCCTTGCCGGCCCGCCCTCGCCGGCCGAAACCGAGGTCCTCGATGGTCACGACACGGCCGAGTCGCTCGGTGAAGAGGGCGGCCAGTACCTTCGGCACGGGATCGCGGGGGGACTCCCCCATGTCGATCCACCGCCGCACACGCGAGGTGTCGGTCGCCAGCTGCGGATGGCCCATGGCCGCCGCCTGCCGGTTCACAAGCCTCGCGAGCTCGCCCTTGGACCAGCCGGCCAGGCCGAACAGGTCCGCGAGGCGGGTGTTGGGTTCCCTCGTCACGTCAAGCCCCCAGGTTCCTCGGCTGACTTGAAGGTACTCGGGCGGTCATGGGCCAAGCGAGTATTCGCCAGGGTTCGCCAGGGTGCGCCACATGGTGTGCCACCCGCGCCCGGGTGTGATGTAGGAACGCGCAACCCCGGCCACCCGGCAGCCCGACAGCATTCCCCAGGGTGCCGACGGCCCGGGCGACCGGGGAGCGCAGCTATTCGCCGACACGAAGGGATCTGTTCCGCCCATGTATGCAGCATCGACCTCCGTGTCCGCCCCGCCCCGGCCGCTCCGCCCCGCACAGAGCGGCAGCGGGCCGTACCTCGACCCCTCCCACGCCGTGGGGGCCGCGTTCGGGGGCGGCCGGGGACGGAGGTCCACGGGGATCGGCGCCCAACCGCTCAGCGGGAGAATCGACTTGTCCGGCCCCCAGGGCGCGCAGCTGCGCACGGTGATCTCGTCGGTGCACCGCATCTGTCCCGAGTTCAACCCCGTCCAGGTCCTGCGGCGTGGCGGACGCTCCGTCCTCCTGGTGGGCACGACGGGGCGCAGCACAGCCGTGGCCAAGTGTTTACTGGATCAATCGCCTGCCTGGGCCGAGCGGTTCCGGCACGAAATAGCCACATACCGGGCGTTCGTCCGGCATCGCCCCCCGGTCCGGGTGCCCCGGCTGATCGCCGCCGACCCCGAGAACTGCACCCTCGTCATCGAGCGGATGCCCGGGCGTCCCGCCGCCGTCCAGCGGCACCCGGTGGACACCCTGCCCCGCGCGGACGTCAGGGCCGCGCTCGGCGCGATCTGCCGGGTCAACCTCTGGCGGCCGCCCGCCGGGATGTTCGACATGCCGCTGGACTACGGCAAGCGGATCGCCCGCTACCACGAGCTCGGCCTGCTCACCGACCGTGACATGGGCGATCTGCAGAAGCTGTTGCACGGCCTGGCGCACGTCCAGGGCCAGTTCTGCCACGGCGACGCCCTGCTGTCGAACGTCCTGCTCTCCCCCGCCGGCCCGGTGCTGGTCGACTGGGACCACGCCGGCTGGTACCTGCCGGGGTACGACCTGGCGACGCTGTGGACCGTCCTCGGCGACGCCCCGGTGGCCCGCCGTCAGATCAGCCAGCTGGCACAGACCGCGGGCCCCACGGCCCGTGACGCCTTCCTGGTCAATCTGATGCTGGTGCTCACCCGGGAGATCCGGACGTACGAGACGGCCGTGCAGCGTGCCCTGCAGGAGCCGGCCCCGCAGGGCACGACCCCCGAGTCGGGGGAAGAGCAGCGGCTGCTGCTGCGGAGGTTGCACGACGACTGCGCCATGGCCCGCCGGGCCGTGCGAGCCGCCGTCGGTACGCGCTGAGCGGGCCCGATCGATACGTCGCACCGCCGACTTGCGGCGTGTCGATGCTCCCCCATCCGGGCGAGCGCCGTTCCGCCCCGCCCCAACGCCCGCGTCGGGAAACACCCCGACGCGGGCGTTGACGTGCGCAAGACCCCCACCTCAGTCTGATGAGCGCCACTCCAGTCATATTGACGGATCGTCTGTTCGCCCGAACGTCTTGGTAAGTTCGGACCGCAGAACTGATCGCGCACCTTTCCTGTCGAGCGCTCGGCACGGCCCGTCCTGAGGAGGCCGCATTGCGAGGATCCGAACCGGAGACACCACGGAACGCACCCCGGACCGGCAGGCGAAGAAGACGTCGCGCCCAAGCAGCCGGCGTGATCGCATCGGCCACCCTGCTGCTGCCCCTGGCCCCGGCCCACTCGACCGCGGCCGAGCGGCAACGCCCCGGCACCCTGCAGCGCGAGTTCGCCGGCGCGGCGGCCGCCCACCACGTGCCCGGCAACGTCCTGCTCGCCCTGTCCTACCTGCAGTCGCGCTGGGACACCCATGCCGGCGCCCCCAGCGTCACCGCAGGCTACGGCCCGATGCACCTCACCGACGCGGCCACGGCCCTCGCCGCCACCCCGCACCACAGCGAGCCCGGCGAGGACGCCCGGGGCGACGCCGCCCGGCCGCGGGCCGCCGCCCGCCGGGCCCTGCCCGCGCCCGCGACGCTGCCCGCGCGGCTGCGCACCCTGGAGCGGGCGGCCGAACTGACCGGCCTGTCGCCCAAGGAGCTGCGCGAGAGCACGGCGGCCAACCTCCGCGGCGGCGCCGCGCTGCTCGCCGCCGAGCAGAAACGGCTGGGCCTGCCGCTGAGCAAGGACCCCGCCGACTGGTACGGCGCGGTGGCCGGCTACACGGGGGCCTCGGACGTCGCGACGGCACGGACCTTCGCCGACGACGTCTTCGACGTCCTGCGCAGTGGCCAGCGGCGCACCACCGACAGTGGCCAGCAGGTCGTCCTGCCCGCCAGCCCGCGCCTCGCGCCCCGCACCGGGCAGGTGAGCCGGCTGGGGCTGGCCCCGGCCCATGGGAGCGACGACGTCGAGTGCCCGTCCTCGGTGGCCTGCGAATCGATCCCCGCGCCGTACCAGCTGCTGGAGGGCAAGGACTACGGCAACCACGACATCGCCGACCGGCCGCGGTCGCAGAAGGTCGACTTCATCGTCATCCACGACACCGAGGGGACGTGGGAGACGACGATCAAGCTCATCAAGGACCCGGCGTACGTGTCCTGGAACTACACCATCCGTTCCGGGGACGGCCACATCGCGCAGCACGTGCCCACCAAGGACGTCGCCTGGCACGCCGGCAACTGGTACGTGAACGCCAAGTCGGTGGGCATCGAGCACGAGGGCTTCCTGGCCCAGCCCGACGCCTGGTACACGGAGGAGATGTACCGGACGTCCGCGCGGCTGGTGCGGTACCTGGCGCGGAAGCTGGACGTCCCGCTGGACCGGCAGCACATCCTGGGCCACGACAACGTCCCGGGCACCACCCCGGCGGCGATCCGGGGCATGCACACCGACCCGGGGCCGTTCTGGGACTGGGCGCACTACTTCGATCTGATGGACCGGCCCTTCCGCACCACCGGCAGCCCCTTCAGCGGGGTGGTCACGATCGCTCCCGACTACGACGACCACGAGCCGGTCTACACCGGCTGCACCAAGCCGGGCGAGCCCTGCGCCCCGCACGGCTCGGGCGCGGTCCGGCTGCACACCGCGCCCCGCGAGGACGCACCGCTGATCAAGGACATCGGCCTGCGGCCGGACGGCAGCCCGTCGACGACGGACGTCAACGACACGGGTGCCCGGGCCTCCACCGGACAGCAGTTCGCCGTCGCCGACCGCGAGGGCGGCTGGACGGCGATCTGGTACCTCGGGCAGCGGGCCTGGTTCCGCGATCCCTGGTGGGGCCCGACGGCCGTCGGTTCCCGCGGGCGGCTGATCACGCCGCGGGAGGGCCTGAGCGAGATCCCGGTGTACGGGCGCGCCTACCCGGAGAAGGACGCCTACCCCGAGGGGGTGCCGGTGCAGGCGGTGACGCCGCTGCCGTACAAGCTGCTCGCGGGGCAGGAGTACGTCCTGGGCGCGACGTCGCCGGGCGAGTACCTGTGGGCGACGACGTTCGAGCCGGCGGGGCACCGGGTGGTCCGTGGCAAGGACGTCTACTACGAGATCCAGTTCGGGCACCGGGTGGCCTTCGTGAAGGCCGCGGACGTCACGGTCCGCACTTCGGACTGGTAGCGGACCGCCCGGGACGGACAGCGGCACGGGACGACGGAGCCCGGCGCGCCGAGGGGCGTGCCGGGCTCCGGTGCGTCGTGCGGGCCGCGGCCCTAGCCCGCCTGGAACATCTCCGCGGGCAGCGGCTTGAGCAGCTGGTAGAGGTCGTCGGTGATCGGCCGGTCCCAGCTGGCGATCGTGACGAGGACGCCGTCGCTGCGGTCGAACTGGGTGCAGGAGATCCGGCTCTCGGAGCACTTCAGGCGCCGCACGATGAGCAGGTTGTCCTCGTGCATCACCGGCACGTCCTCGGTCTCCACGACCTCCACCGGCTCGTCGTTGCCGAGCGCGGCCAGCAGCTGGGCGACCTCGAAGGGCGGCTGTCCCTCGCCGAGGTCCCGCGCCGGGGAGCCCTCGGGCAGGTTGCCGATGATCATCGCGGGGCCGCGTCCGCCGAACAGGTCGTAGCGCAGGAAGACGCCCTGGCAGCTTCCGTCGGGTGCGGGCAGCAGCCCGGCCCCGAGGTCACCGGGCCAGTCCCCGGGATCCATGGCGAGGACGTCGAAGTCCGGCCCGGTGGGGGTGGCGGCGCTGCGGCGGCGGAGGAAGGACATGACCACATCGTACGTGCCCGCCCCCGTGGCGTGCCCGCGGGGAACCCTTGTGGGCGGTGCGTGCCCTGCCGCCCGTCGGGGCCGCGCCCGGGGGCCGGACCGGCCGGGGGCGCACCCGGGAAGCGGGGCCCCCTGGGGCGTGTCCTAGGTGAGGTCGAATTCGCCGTCGCGTGCGCTGAGCACGAACGCGCGCCACTCCCCGGGGGAGAAGATCACGGCCGGGACGTCCGGGTCGCGCCGGTCCCGCATGGCGATGTAGCCCTCGACGAAGGCGATCTGGACGTTGCCCCGCCTGCCGCGGCTGCTGGACTGCCACGTGGCCGTGGCGAGGTCGAGCTCCGGCTTTGCGTCGCCTGCCAGTTGTTCCGTCGTGCCGTCCGCCACGTCCGCACTCCTCCCGGCTCGTCGTCCCCGCCCACACTAGCGAGCGACGCGCGCGCCGCACAGGCCGCGCGGCCTTCAGGTGGTGGGCGGGGCGGCGCCGACCAGCCACATCGAGAAGAACTGGGCGCCGCCGCCGTAGGCGTGGCCGAGCGCCCGGCGTGCGCCCGGCACTTGGTGCTCGCCGGCCCGGCCGCGGACCTGCAGGGCGGCTTCGGCGAAGCGGAGCATGCCGGAGGCTCCGATGGGGTTGGTGGACAGCACCCCGCCGGAGGGATTGACGGGCAGGTCTCCGTCGAGCGCGGTGGCGCCCGCCTCGGTGAGCTTCCAGCCCTCGCCCTCGGCGGCGAAGCCGAGGTTCTCCAGCCACATCGGCTCGTACCAGCTGAAGGGCACGTAGATCTCGGCGACGTCGATCTCGCGGCGCGGGTCGGTGATGCCGGCCTGGCGGTAGACGTCCGCCGCACAGTCCCGGCCGGCGAGCGGGGAGACGAAGTCCTTGCCGGCGAAGAGGGTGGGCTCGCTGCGCATGGCGCCGCCGTGCAGCCAGGCGGGCGGGTGCGGGGCCCGGGCGGCGCCGGCCCGGCCGGTGAGGACCATGGCGCAGGCGCCGTCGGAGGAGGGGCAGGTCTCGGAGTAGCGGACGGGGTCCCACAGCATGGGCGAGGAGCGCACCTTCTCCAGGGTGAGGCCGTGTTCGTGGAGGTGGGCGTAGGGGTTCTTCAGGGCGTTGCGGCGGTCCTTGTGGGCGACGAGGCTGCCGATGCCCTCGGGGGCCCCGGTGCGGCGGATGTAGGCGCGGACGTGCGGGGCGAAGAAGCCGCCGGCGCCGGCGAGGAGGGGCTGCTGGAAGGGGACGGGCAGGGACAGGGCCCACATGGCGTTGGACTCGGACTGCTTCTCGAAGGCGAGGGTGAGGACGGTGGTGTGGATGCGGGCCGCGACGAGGTTCGCTGCGACGAGCGCGGTCGAGCCGCCGACGGAGCCGGCGGTGTGCACGCGCAGCACGGGCTTGCCGGCGGCGCCGAGGGCGTCGGCGAGGTAGAGCTCGGGCATCATGACGCCCTCGAAGAAGTCGGGGGCCTTGCCGATGACGACGGCCTCGATGTCGGCCCAGTCCAGCCCGGCGTCCTCCAGGGCCCGTACGGCGGCCTCGCGGACGAGTCCGGCGAGGGAGACGTCGCGGCGGGCGGCGGCGTGGTGGGTCTGGCCGATGCCGACGACGGCGACGGGTTCGCTGCTCATGTGCGTGCTCCCTCCGGTTCCGCTGCCGGCTCCCCTTCCAGCACGGCGACGAGGTTCTGTTGCAGGCACGGGCCCGAGGTGGCGTGGGCCAGGGCCCGGTCCGAGGCGCCCCGGTGGATGCGGGCGGCCGCCTCGCCGAGGCGGATCAGGCCGGCGGCCATGACGGGGTCGGTGGCCGGGGTGCCGCCGGAGGGGTTGACGGTCACGGTGCCGTCCAGGCGCAGGGCGCGGCGCAGGACGGCTTCCTGCGCGGCGCAGGCCGTGTGGAGCTCGGCCGTGTCGACGGGGGCGTCGAAGGCGCCGGCGCGTTCGGCGGCCAGGCGGGTGGAGGGCGAGTCGGTGAGGTCGCGGAGGCCCAGGGCGTGGGACTCGATGCGGTGGTCGATGCCGCGGATCCAGGCGGGACGGGCGCACATGCGGCGGGCGGTGGCTCCGGCGGCGAGCACGACGGCGGCCGCGCCGTCGGTGACGGCCGGGGCGCCGGGGGCGGGCGGGGCGTCAGGGGTGGCCTCGTCCGTAAGCCCGGCGTCGATCAGGCCGGCGTCCAGGAGGGCCCGGGTCTGGAGGGCGGCCAGGGAGGCGGGGTCGGGCCACAGGGGGGCGACGTAGTAGGGGTCGAGCTGACGGGTGAGGACGTCCCGCAGGTCGCCGGAGGAGGGTTTTCCGTGGGCGTAGACGAGGGCGGTGTCGGCCTGGCCCGTGAGGATCTTCACCCACGCCTCGTAGAGCGCCCAGGCCCCGTCCATTTCCACGTGCGACTCGGCGACGGGCGGCCATGCGCCGACGCCGTCGAGGGCGAGGGTGAAGGAGAAGGGGCGGCCGGCGAGGTAGTCGCTCGACCCGGAGCAGGTGAAGTCCGCCTCGCCGGGGGCCAGTCCGGCCTGGTCCAGGGCGTCGTGGAGGACGGGCAGCAGCATCTCCGCCTCCGAGAGCCCGTCGGCGGGTCCGTGGTGCGCGCTCCGGGCGAAGGCGACGACGGCGACGTCGCGGGGCGTCACAGCAGCTCCTTGTAGGTGTCGTAGGCGGCGTCGGGCTCCGGGGCGGGCCGGTAGTGGTCGGGGTGGCGGCTTTCGTCGGTCCACACGGGTTCGACGCGCATGCCCATGCGCACCTCGTCGTAGGGGATGCCGCCGATGCGCGCGTGGAGGGCGAGGTCGGCGCCGTCGAGGGCGATGTGGGCGTAGACGTAGGGCACGTCGATGTCGAGGCCCTTGGCCTTGATGTTGACGACGCAGAAGGTGGTGACGGTGCCGCGCGGGCCGACCTCGACCTGTTCGGCGGTGGCGACGCCGCAGGTGGGACAGGCACCGCGGGGCGGTACGCACACCCTGCGGCAGGAGGGACAGCGCTCGCCGAGCGTCCGGCGGCCGGCCAGGGCGTGGAGGTAGCGGGTCTGGGCGCGGCCGGGTGCGTAGGTGTAGTCGAGGCGCGCGGGGGCGGTGAGGGTGGTGACGGGATCGGCGAACGCGCCGCTGTGCGGTGTCGCGCCGGTGGTGGCGGTGCCGTCGTACGGTTCGAAGCAGGCGATGTCGGTGACCGCGCCCTCGCGGTGGGGGGCCCAGCGGATCCGTACCCGCATGCCGGTGCGCACGGCCCCGGCGTCCGGCGCGTCGAGGGCGTGCAGCAGGGCGGTGTCGGCTCCGTCGAGGCGCACCAGCGCCCAGGCGAAGGGGGTGCGCAGGGGCTGGCGGTGGCGGGGGGCGGGGTTCCACGCCCAGGTGGTGACCGTGCCGGTGGTGCCGACCTCGACGAGGTCGCGGATCTCCTCGGCGGTGACGGGGTCGTACTCGACGGGTGGGACGAGCACCCGGCCGTCCCGGGTGCGCACGCCCAGGACGGTGCGTTCGCGCAGTCCGGTGAGGAAGGCGCTCTGGACGGGGCCGAGGGAGCGGGTGAAGGGGAAGGCGACGACGAGCGGGGCGGTGAGGTTTTCCGGCACCGGTGTCTCCTCCCTCAGGCGCGCCGGTAGACGGCGGGCCGTTTCTCGGCGAAGGCGCGGGCGCCCTCGCGGGCGTCGGCGGTGTCGAAGACGGGGCGGCCGCGTTCGAGTTCGAGGGCCAGGGCCCGGGTCTCGTCCAGGCCGGCGGTGTCGTGGACGCACGCCTTGACGGCCTCGACGGCGAGGGGGCCGTTGGCGTTGACGAGGGCGGCGGTCTCCAGGGCACGCTCCAGGGCGGTGCCGTCCGGGACGACGTGTCCGATCAGGCCGATGCGCGCGGCTTCGGCGGCGGTGTACGCACGGCCGGTGAGGAGCATTTCGAGGGCGTGCGTGCGCGGGATCTGCCGGGGCAGCCGGACGGTGGAGCCGCCGATGGGGAACAGGCCGCGGCGCACTTCGAAGAGACCGAAGGTGGCGCTCTCGCCGGCGATGCGGATGTCGGTGCCCTGGAGGATCTCGGTGCCGCCGGCGACGCAGGGCCCTTCGACGGCGGCGATGACGGGCTTGCGCGGCCGGTGATGGCGGAGCATGGCCTTCCAGTGGAGGTCGGGGTCGGCCTTGAAGCGCTCGCGGACGGGGTCGTCCGCCGCGTCGCGGGCCGCCAGGGCCTTGAGGTCCATGCCGGAACAGAAGGCTCCGTCGGCGCCGGTGAGGACGACGGAGCGGATGGCGTCGTCGGCGTCGGCGAGGAGCCAGCCGTCGTGGAGGCCGGCCAGCATCGGCAGGGAGAGCGCGTTCCTCGCCTCCGGCCGGTTCAGGGTGAGTACGAGCGTCGCTCCGGCGCGCTCCACGGTGAGGTGTTCGGTGCCGCCCATGGCTGTCCTCCCGTCGTGAGACCAGAACAGCGTGCAGGAGGCGGGGGTGCGGTTCAATAGTTTTCTGACAACCCGTCAGTTTTCTTGCCGTCCGGCCTTCCGCCCGGTGCCCGGCGGCGCTCCAATGACCTCCATGGACTACAACCTCGCGGACCTCTTCGAGTCGGTCGTCGACGCGGTGCCCGGCCGGGAGGCCCTGGTCCACCTCGACCACCCGGGCGGCGGAGCCGAGCGCAGGCTGACGTACGCCGGGCTCGACGCGGCCGCCAACCGGCTCGCCCACCACCTGCGCGACAGCGGCATCGCACCGGGCGAGCACGTGGGCCTCCACCTGTACAACGGCGTCGGGTACCTCCAGGCGCTCTTCGCCTGTCTGAAGATCCGGGCCGTTCCCGTCAACGTCAACTACCGGTACGTGGAGGACGAGCTCGCCTATCTCTACCGCGACGCCGACCTGGTGGCACTGGTCTTCGACGCCGAGTTCACGGGCCGGGTGGCGGCGGCCCTCCCGCGCGCCGGCCGGCTGCGCCACCTGGTGCGTACGGGCACTCCGCCCGCGGGCGTGCCCGTACCGCGCATTCCGCCCGTTCCCCTGGCGGACGCCGTGGCGGCGGCTTCGCCGGAGCGGGACTTCGCCCCGCGCTCGGGCGACGACCGGTTCCTGATCTACACGGGCGGGACCACCGGCATGCCCAAGGGCGTCGTGTGGCGGCAGGAGGACCTCTTCTTCTCCGGGCTCGGCGGCGGGGCGCCGACGGGCGAGCCGGTGAAGCGGCCGGAGGAGCTGGCCGAGCGGGTCGCCGCGGGCGGCCCGGGACTGGTGTTCTTCCCCACCGCGCCGCTCATGCACGGCACGTCCACGCTCACCGCCCTCATCGGCTTCGGCTTCGGGCAGAAGGTGGTCCTGCACCGTAAGTTCACCGCCGAGGAGGTGCTGCGGACGGTCACGCGGGAGCGGGTCACGAGCCTCTCCCTGGTCGGCGACGCGATGCTGCGCCCGCTGGTGGACACCCTGGCGGGGCCGCTGCGGGGCACGGACTGCTCGTCGCTGCTGAGCGTGAGCAGTTCGGGGGCGATCCTGTCGGAGACCGTGCGCGCGCAGTTCGCCGCGCTGCTGCCGGGGGTGCGGCTGCTGAACAACTTCGGCTCCTCGGAGTCGGGGTTCAACGGCACCGCCACCGAGGACGCGGGGGCGGACCGGGGCTTCCGGCTGCGCGTCAACGACCGTACGACCGTCGTCGACCCGGTCACGCACCGGCCGGCCGCGCCCGGCGAGACGGGGCGGATCGCCCAGCGCGGCCACGTGCCGCTCGGCTACTACAACGACCCGCAGAAGACCGCCGAGACCTTCTTCACCGCGCGCGGCGAGCGCTGGGTGCTGCTCGGGGACCTGGCGACGGCCGGCGCGGACGGTGTGATCACCGTCCTCGGCCGGGGCTCGCAGTGCATCAACACCGGCGGGGAGAAGGTGTTCCCGGAGGAGGTCGAACAGGCCCTCAAGGCGCATCCGGCGGTGTACGACGCGCTGGTGGCCGGCGTCCCGGACGCCCGCTGGGGCCACCGCGTCGCGGCGGTCGTCCAGCCGCGCGACGGGGTCGAACCACCCACCCTGGCCGCTCTGCAGGAGCACTGCCGGGCCCGGCTCGCGGGGTACAAGGTGCCGCGCAGCATGGTCCTCGCCGAGCGCATCCAGCGCTCGCCCAGCGGCAAGGCGGACTACCGGTGGGCCAAGGCGGTGGCCGCCCGGCGCTCCCCGGAAACCACTCGTGCGGGTGATCCCCAGCCGCCTGTGAGCCCTTGACGTCCGGTGCCGGCCCGGAAAATACTTGATCCCGGCGAATCTACCGAACGATCGGTCGGGTGACGGAGCGGGGGCGACGGACGATGACGGACCATCACCACGATGGCCTGCGGGGCGGTCTGGGGGACGGCTTGGAGGACGGCCTGGAGGTCGGCCTGGACGCGGCGGAGCGGATGCCCCGCGCGGAGCTGGAGGAGCTGCAACTGCAGCGGCTGAGAGCGACGTTGCGGCACGCCTACGACAACGTCCCCTTCCACCGGCGGTCCTTCGACGCCGCCGGGCTGCGGCCCGAGGACTGCCGCACGCTCGGCGACCTCGCCCGCTTCCCGTTCACCACCAAGGACGGCCTGCGCGCGCAGTACCCGTACGGCATGTTCGCCGTCCATCCCTCGCGGGTGCGGCGCCTGCACGCCTCCAGCGGCACCACCGGCACACCGACCGTCGTCGGGTACACCCAGGGCGACCTGGACGTGTGGGCCGAGGTCGTCGCCCGCTCCCTCCGCGCGGCCGGCGCCCGCCCCGGCGACCGGGTGCACGTCGCCTACGGCTACGGCCTGTTCACCGGCGGGCTGGGCGCGCACTACGGCGCCGAGCGGCTCGGCTGCACGGTGATCCCGGCCTCCGGCGGCATGACCGCCCGTCAGGTCCGTCTCATCACGGACCTGCGCCCCGACATCATCATGGTCACGCCGACGTACATGCTCACCCTGCTCGACGAGTTCGAGCGCCAGGGGCTCGACCCCCGTGCCACGTCCCTGCGTGCGGGCGTCTTCGGTGCCGAGCCCTGGACGGAGGAGATGCGCCGGGAGATCGAGGAGCGCTTCGCGATCGACGCCGTGGACATATACGGCCTTTCCGAGGTCATCGGGCCCGGCGTCGCGCAGGAGTGCGTGGACGCGAAGGGCGGACTGCACGTCTGGGAGGACCACTTCTACCCGGAGATCGTGGACCCGTTGACGGGAGAGGTCCTGCCCGACGGTGCGCACGGCGAGCTGGTGTTCACCTCGCTCACCAAGGAGGCCATGCCCGTCGTCCGCTACCGCACCCGCGACCTGACCCGGCTGCTGCCCGGCACTGCCCGCGCCTTCCGGCGCATGGAGAAGATCACCGGCCGCTGCGACGACATGATCATCCTGCGCGGGGTGAACCTCTTCCCCGCGCAGATCGAGGAGATCGTGCTGACCGTCCCCGGGGTCTCGCCCCACTTCCAGTTGCGCCTGACCCGCGAGGGGCGGATGGACCACCTGACCGTACGGGCCGAGGCCCGCCCGGCCGCGACGCCGGAGCAGCGCACGGCGGCCGCCGGGGAGATAGCCCGGCGGGTCAAGGACGGCATCGGGGTGTCGGTCGGGGTCGAGATCGTCGACCCGGAGACCCTGGAGCGCTCCGTGGGCAAGCTCAAGCGAATCGCCGACGAGCGGACGGCCCCTGCCCCGCACGAGTGAACCCTGCGGCCGCCGACCGCGTCACGAAAGGCGTCCGCATCCTCCTTCCTCACAAGGGAGTTCGCCTTGCTCCTTCGTCACCGCTTAAGAGCGCTGACCGTCACCGGACTCGCCCTGCTGACCGGCGTGAGCGCCCTGCCGGCCACGGCAGCCGCCACCCCGGCACCGGACGGTGCGCTCCGGCCGTCCGGCGGCGGCCTCTCCGCCGTGATCCGCTACACCGAGTACGGCATACCGCACATCGTCGGCCAGGACTACGCGCACCTCGGCTTCGGCAACGGCTGGGCGCAGGCCGCCGACAACGTCTGCGAGCTCGCGGGCGGCTTCGTCACCCTGCGCGGCGAGCGCTCGCTGGTCTTCGGCGCCGACGGTCCGGTCGACGCGGCCATGTCCTCGGCGGGCGACAACCTCTCCAGCGACCTGTTCTTCCGCGGCATCAACGACGCCCGGACGGTGGAGAAGCTCCTCGACCAGCCCGCCCCGCGTGGGCCGGGCAAGCAGGCCAAGGAGCTGGCGCGCGGCTGGGCGGCGGGCTACAACGCCTGGCTGCGGCAGAACCGCATCACCGACCCCGCCTGCCGCGGCAAGGACTGGGTCCGTCCGGTCACCGCCCTCGACGTCGCCAAGCGCGGCTACGCCATCACGCTGCTGGGCGGCGAGGGGCAGGCCGCCGACGGCATCACCGGCGCCCGGCCCCCGGCCGGGAAGGCCGTGGCCCGGCCGTCGGCCGGCGCGGCGAAGCCGGACCTGGCGGCCGCGGCCCGCAGGTTCTTCGACCGCGAGAACGCCGCCATGGGGTCGAACGCGGTGGCCTTCTCGGGCGCGACCACCGCCGACGGGCGGGGCCTGCTCCTGGGCAACCCGCATTACCCCTGGTCGGGCGGCCGCCGCTTCTGGCAGTCGCAGCTGACCATCCCCGGCGAGCTGAACGTCTCCGGCGCCTCGCTGCTCGGCCTCCCGGTCACCTCCATCGGCCACAACGGCGACATGGCCTGGAGCCACACCGTCTCCACGGGCGTGCCGATGAGCGTGTACGAGCTGAAGCTCAAGCCCGGCGACCCGTACACCTACCTGGTGGACGGCAAGGCCGAGCGGATGACCGGCCGGACGGTCACCGTCACCGTGCGCGGCAAGGACGGCAGGCCGGAGAAGGTCAGCCGCACCCAGTGGCGGACGCGCTTCGGCCCGGTGATCAGCGGGCTGGACAAGGACCTCCCCCTGCCCTGGACGGCCGCGTCCGCGTTCGCCCTGGTCGACCCCAACGCCGCCAACCTCCGTTTCCTGGACGCCTCCCTGGGGCTGAGCAAGGCGCGCTCGGTGCGGGACGCCCGGGCAGCGCTGGACCGCGCCCAGGGGCTGCCCTGGGTCAACACGGTCGCCGCCGACTCCGGGGGCCACAGCCTCTACACCCAGGCGCAGGTCCTGCCACGCGTCACCGACGAGCTCGCCCGCCGCTGCTCCACCCCCGCCGGGCAGCAGACCTTCCCCGCGGCGGGCCTGGCCATCCTGGACGGCTCACGCGGCGCCTGCGCCCTCGGCAAGGACGCCGACGCCGTCCAGCCGGGCGTCTTCGGCCCCAGGTCCATGCCGACGCTGGTCGACGCCCCGTATGCCGAGAACTCCAACGACAGCGCCTGGCTGGCCAACGCGGACCGGCCGCTCACCGGCTACCCGCGCATCTTCGGCGACGTCGCCACGCCGCGCTCCCTGCGCACCCGGGGCGCCGTCGAGGACGTCTCCGCCCTGGCCGGTCGTGGCGGGCTCACCGTGGACGACCTGCAGAAGCACCAGTTCCGCAACCGCGTGCCCGCCGGTGACCTGGCCGCCGCCGACGCGGCGAAGGCGTGTGCCGCGCTGCCGGGCGGCACGGCCACCGACAGCAAGGGGGCGACCGTCGACGTCTCGGCGGCGTGCGGTGTGCTCGCCCGCTGGGACCGGACCATGAACACCGGCAGCAGGGGCGCCCTGCTCTTCGACCGCTTCTGGCGCACGCTGACCGCCGGAGGACAGGAGGAGGTCTGGCGGGTCCCCTTCGATCCCCGGAAGCCCGTGACCACACCGAACACCCTCAACACCCGGGGCCCGGCCTTCGCCCGTTCCCTGGCCGACACGGTCGCCCAGCTGCGGGCGGCGGGCATCGCCCTCGACGCCCCTCTGGGTGAGCACCAGTTCGTCGTGCGCAACGGCAAGCGCATACCCGTTCCCGGGGGCGGGCTGGGCGTGTGGAACATGATCGTCGCCCCCTGGGACGCCGCCCGCGGCGGCTACACCGACGTGGTGCACGGCTCCAGCTACCTCCAGGCCGTCGGCTTCGACGGCAAGGGATGCCCCGTGGCCCGTACGCTCCTGACGTACAGCCAGTCGGCCGACCCCGGCTCGCCGCATTTCAGCGACCAGACCGAGCTGTTCTCGGCCGGGCGCATGGTGCAGGGCCGGTTCTGCGAGAAGGACATCCTGTCCTCGCCGCAGCTGAGGGTGATACGGGTCAGCGAGCGCTGAGCCCCGCCCGCCCGGTCGACGGGGTGCACCGCGCGGCTCGCGCGGTGCACCCCTGGTCGTGCCGCCCGGTGGCCCTCAGCCGGGTCAGACGTCTATCTGGATCGCTTCCATGCGGCGGGACTGGCCCGTGGTGCCGACGGTGACGGGGTTGCCGCGGACGGCGTGCTGCCAGCCGATGCCCTCCAGATGGGCCCGGGCCGAGACGGAGCCGGAGGCCACACTGATGTGGAGGGCCTCCATCCGCCGGGACTGGCCGGTGGTGCCCGCGACGACGTTCTGGAAGTCGCCGCCGCAGCGCGTGCCCTGCCAGCCGATGTCGGCGAGGTGGGCGTTGAGGCACACCCCGCCGACGTTGCCCACGGCGACCTCGATGGCCTCCATGCGGCGCGACTGGCCCGTGGTGCCGGCGACGCTGCCGTCGCAGACGGCCGGCAGCCAGCCGAGCTCGGCCACGTGGACGCGGTAACAGACGATTCTGCCGGCCGCGACGCCGCGCTTGGCGACTTCGGCCTTCACCGCGTCGGCCGCGGTGCCGGTGGCGCCGGACCGGGCGGTGTCTCCGGTCGTCCGTGCCTCTGCGGTGGCGGTGCCCGTGAGGCCCAGTACGGCCGCGGCGGACAGGGCCAGCAGTGCCTTGCTGCTCTTGGTGACGAAGCCGTTCACAGCGGTCTCCTCCTGTTGTCGGTCGGACCGCCGTCCTGTCTAGCGAGCCCCGGGAGGGCGCAATACCCCCGTGCCCGGCATCGGCCGGGAACCGCCGTGGAGCGGCGGGCTCCGCACCGGCGGGAAAGAGTCACCTCGCGCGCTCACGGCCCCGCCAGTACGGCTCGCGCAGCCGGCGTTTGTAGAGCTTGCCGTTGGGGTCGCGGGGCATGTCCGCGATGAACTCCACCGACCTGGGGCGCTTGTAGCCGGCCAGCAGGCCCGCACAGTGCTCCAGGAGGGCGGTGGCCAGGGCCTCGTCCGGCCGGTGCCCCTCGGCGGGCTCCACGACGGCCTTGACCTCCTCGCCCCAGTCGTCGTGCGGGACGCCGAAGACGGCGGCGTCGGCGACGGCCGGGTGGGCCAGGAGCGCGGCCTCGACCTCGGCGGGGTAGATGTTGACGCCGCCCGAGATGATCAGATCGATCTTGCGGTCGTGGAGGAAGAGGTAGCCGTCCTCGTCGAGGCGGCCCAGGTCTCCGACGGTGAAGAAGTCGCCGACCCGGCTGCGCTCGGTCTTGGCGGCGTCCTTGTGGTAGGTGAAGCGGCCGGTGGTCATCCGCAGGTAGACGGTGCCGACCTCACCGGCGGGCAGGGCCTTGCCCTCGTCGTCGAGCACGGCGAGTTCGCTGATGGGCCAGGCCCGGCCGACCGTGCCCGGCCTGCGCAGCCACTCCTCGGCGGTGGCGAAGGCGCCGCCGCCCTCGCTGGCCGCGTAGTACTCCTCGACGCAGGTGCCCCACCAGTCGATCATGGCTCGTTTCACGTGCTCCGGGCAGGGGGCGGCGCCGTGCAGGGCGTGCTGCATGGAGGAGACGTCGTAGCGCTCGCGCACGTCGTGCGGCAGGGCGAGCAGGCGCTGGAACTGGGTGGGCACCATGTGGGTGTGCGTGCACCGGTGGGTGTCGATCAGGCGCAGCATCTCCTGGGGCGTCCACTTGTCCATCACCACCAGCCGGTGCCCGATGTGCAGGGACGCGGCGGCGAACTGCAGCACGGCCGTGTGGTAGAGCGGCGAGCAGACCAGGTGGACGTTGCCGCCGGACGGCCGGATGCCGAAGATGCCGAGGAAGCCGCCGAGATGGCTCTCCTCGGGCGGGCGGCCGGTCAGGGGGCGGCGGACGCCGCGGGGGCGCCCGGTGGTGCCGGAGGTGTAGTTCATGACCCAGCCGAGGGTGCGGTCCGGCGGCGGGGTGCCGGGCTGCCCGTCGAGGAGCGCGGCGTACGGGCGGAAGCCGGGGATGTCGCCGACGGCGTACCGCCGGGCGGCGGGCAGGCCCGCCTCGTCGGCGGCGGCTGCGGCGGCCGCGCCCCAGCGCTCGTGCGCGATGAGCACCTTGGCGCCGGAGTCGGCGACGATCCAGGCGATCTCCGCCGCGAGGAGGTGGTGGTTGACGGGCACCAGGTAGAAGCCCGCCTGGGTGGCGGCGAGATGGGCCGTGAGGAACTCGGCGCCGTTGGGCAGGACGGTGGCGAAGGCGTCGCCCTCGCGGAGGCCGGCGGTGCGGAGGGCGTGGACGAGGCGGTTGGCTTCGGCGTGCAGGCGGCCTGCGGTCCAGCCGTCGCCCTGCGGGGTGATCAGGACGATGCGGCCGGGGTTCTCGGCAGCCTGGGCCCAGAAGCCGTTGGTCTTTTCCGTCATGACGGGGTGTCCTCCTGGGGCGCGTCGCAGGCTGCGGCTCGGTGGGGGGCGTTGTGCCCGCCCTTTCCGTCCTGCGGAACGATGGCCCTCAACCGCTCCACCGCCCGTTCGAAGCCCCTCGTCAGGTCGTCGACCACCGCCTGCACGCTCCGTACCGTCTCCATCCGTCCCACGATCTGGCCCACCGGTGTGCCCAGCAGGGGCAGGGCCTCGTACTTCTGGATGCGGGTGAGGGCTTCGGCGACGAGCAGGCCCTGGAGCGGCATGGGCAGGGGGCCGGGGCCGGCCGGGTCGTCCCAGGCGTCGGTCCAGGCGGTGCGCAGCTGGCGGGCGGGCTTGCCGGTGAGGGCCCTGGAGCGGACGGTGTCCCCGGATCCGGCGGCGAGGAGCTTGGCGGTCAGGGCCCGGGAGGGCAGGGCGGCCTCCTCGGTGGTGAGCCACAGGGAGCCGAGCCAGACGCCCTGGGCGCCCAGGGCGAGGCCGGCGGCGATCTGTTCCCCGCTGCCGATGCCGCCGGCGGCCAGGACGGGCAGGGGGGCGACGGCCCGTACGACCTCGGGGGTCAGCACCATGGTGGCGATCTCCCCGGTGTGGCCGCCGGCTTCGTAGCCCTGGGCGACGACGATGTCGACGCCCGCGTCCGCGTGGCGGGTGGCGTGCCGGGCGCTGCCGGCGAGGGCGGCGACGAGGGTGCCGTGGCGGTGGGCGCGGTCGACGACGTCGGCGGGGGGCGGGCCGAGGGCGTTGGCCAGGAGCTTGACCGGGTAGTCGAAGGCGACGTCCAGCTGGGTGCGGGCCACCTCCTCCATCCATCCGGTGATGCGCCACCCGGACGGATCGCCGTCGGCGAGGGCGGGCACGCCGTACCGGGCGAGGGTCTCCTGGACGAAGCGGCGGTGGCCGGGCGGGATCATCGCCTCGACGTCGGCCTCGGTGACGCCCTCGGCCTTCTGCGCGGGCATGACGACGTCCAGCCCGTACGGCCGGCCGTCGGTGTGCGCCTCCATCCAGTCGAGGTCGCGCGCGAGGTCGCCGGGGGCGCGGTAGCGCACCGCGCCCAGGACGCCGAACCCGCCGGCGCGGCTGATGGCGGCGGCCACCGTGGGGAAGGGAGTGAAACCGAAGAGGGCGTGCTCGATGCCCATCCGGCTGCTCAGCTCGGTCCGCATGGGCGGCAGGATGCCGCAGCGGCCCGGGGGAAGGAACCCGGCAGCACCATTTTTCTGACGTAGTGTCAGATCTGTCCGGGGTGGCTGCGGGGGGAACGGGTCCGGCGCAACGCCGCGACCTGCCGGTACAGTTCGACGGCCTCCGCGGAGCGGCCCAGCTGCTCCAGGCAGTGCGCCTCGTCCTGCCGGCTGGCCAGGGCGTCGGGGTGGTCCGCGCCCAGCACCCGCTGGCGGGCCTGGGCGACGTCACGGTAGACGGCCAGGGCGTCGGTCCAGCGGCCGAGCCAGCCGAGCCCGACCGCCACCTCGCGGCGGCTGACGAGCGTGTCGGGGTGGTCCGCGCCCAGCACCCGGGCGCGGATCGCGCAGACGTCGCGCGCCTCGGCCAGGGCCTCCTCCCAGCGGCCCAGGCGGCCGAGGTTGACGCCCAGGCCGTGCCGGGCGCGCAAGGTGTCGGGGTGGGCCGCGCCCTGGGCCCGGGTGCGGTCCTCGACCAGTTCGCGGTAGAGCTCCAGGGCCTCCGCGCTGCGGCCCAGCCGGCCCAGGCAGATGCCCGCCTCGTAGCGGGCGGCGAGCGTGTCGGCCTCGTCGGGGCCGAGCACCCGGGCCCGGGCGGTGGCCACTTCCTGATACGTGCGCAGCGCCTCCGTCCAGCGGCCGAGCTGGCCGAGCGCGTAGCCGACCTCGTAGCGGGTGACGAGGGTGTCCGGGTGCTCGGGGCCCAGGACGCGGGCGCGCGCGGCCGCGACGTCGCGGGCCATGCTGTACGAGTCCTCCAGCCGGCCCAGTCTGCTCAGGTTGAAGGCCAGGTTGTGGCGACAGCGCAGGGTGTCCGGGTGGTCGGTGCCCATCACGCGCTCCCGGGCGGCGAGCACGGCGGTGTACACCTGGTGGGCCTCGAAGTGGCGGCCCAGCTGCCCGAGGACGTAGGCCGTCTCCTGGCGGGCGGCGAGGGTGTCCGGGTGGTCGGGGCCGAGCACCCGCTCACGGCCCGCGGCCGTCCGCGCGAACTCGCGCAGCGCGTCGCGCGGCTGCCCCAGCCGGCTGAGGGCGAAGCCGACCTCGTAGCGGCTGGCGAGCGTGTCGGGGTGGTCGGGGCCGAGGAGGCGTTCGCGCTCGGCCGCGACGGCCTGTTGCACCTCGCCCGCCTCGGCCCACCGGTCCAGGCGGGCGAGCCGCAGTCCCTCGCTGTGCCGTCCGGCGAGGTCGGCGACCAGCCCCGGGGGCGGCCGTTCGGTCGCCGCCGGGGCGGGTGCGGTCCCGCGCGCCGGGATGCCGGCCGGGCCCTCGGCCCCTTCGTCCCAGGGGCCGGTCCAGGAGCCGGTCAGCGCGGCGGAGGGGTCGGGAGGGGGCTGCAGCGAACCGGTGCCGGCAGCCTTGGAACCGGTGGTCATGTTCCGCGCCCAGCCCGGCAGCCGGGGCGGCTCAGGCAGCCGGGCCGAGGCCCGTACGGGCCGGGGGCGCTCCTCGGGCAGGGTGCGGCGCGGGGGCGCGCCCGCCCGGTACGGGGGCATGGCGGCGATGCGCCGGACCAGCTCGGCGGCGTCCTCCGGCCGGTCGTCGGGCTCCTTGGCCAGCAGGTCGAGGACGATGTCCTCGAAGGGCACGGGCAGCTCCGGCCGCGTCTCGCGCGGCGGCCGCGGCGGGGTGTCGCGGTGGCCGACGAGCACGGCCCACGCGTCGTCCATGTCGAAGGGCGGCGCGCCGGTGGCGAGCTCGTACAGCACGCAGCCCAGCGAGTACAGGTCGCTGCGGTGGTCGACGTTCCCGGCGCCGATCTGTTCGGGCGACATGTAGTGCGGGGTGCCCATGGCGATGCCGGTGCCGGTGAGCCGGGTGGAGAAGCCGATGTCGTGGGCCAGGCGCGCGATGCCGAAGTCGCATATCTTCACGGTGCCGTCGGCGACGCGGACGATGTTGGCGGGCTTGAGGTCGCGGTGCACGATGCCCTGTCGGTGGGTGTAGGCCAGGGCGGCGCCGACCTGCTCGGCGATCTCGATGACCTCGGGCACGGGCAGCGGGTGCTGTTTGTTGTCCTCCAGCAGCTGGCTGAGGTTGCGGCCGTCGAGGAGCTCCATGACGAGGTAGAGCACGCCCTCGGACTCGCCGAAGTCGTGCACGACCGTGATGCCGCGGTGCTGCAGGGAGGCGGCGACGCGGGCCTCGCGCCGGAACCGTTCGCGCAGCACCCGAAGGTAGGACGGTTCGTGCTGACGTCCCATGGGTTTGAGGCACTTGACAGCCACCTGGCGGCCCAGCGATTCGTCGCGGGCCCGCCACACCTCGCCCATCCCGCCCCGCCCGATCAGGTCGAGCAGCTGGTACCGGCCCTGGATCAGCCTGGTGTCCGCCATGCTGTGCCGCCGCCCCCGTCGTTTGGCTCCGCCTCCCCCGGCCCCTCAAGTATGGCGGCCCCTCAGTGCGGCTTGTAGCCCGACGGACGGCCGCCCGACCCGAACCTGCGGCGGCCGGGCCCGGAAGGATGACGTGGAGGGGTGTGACGCCGCGATGTGGCGGGGCGTCACCGGAGTCCCGGCGCAACGCAGAGACCGGCGTCCAGGCGCGCCCCGTTCCGTCCGAGGTGCCCCGCCTCGGCGGGACCGGCCGGCCGCGCCATGAATTCAGGGGGCTGTGCACGCAAGGAGGAGATGGACAACGCAGCGCCGACAGTGACTTCGGACCCGGAAAGAAAAACGTAAGCAGCCAAGTAAATTCACTACCCAGCGGAATCCGACGAGACCCGCACATCCCACGCCAGAGGTGGTCATGGGTGAAACAATGCAACGCATTTGGCAGACCTCACCGGACCGCGGGGCGAGTCAATTCTTGCGCAACGTCACACCCACGGTCCGGTCAACGGATACCGCGCCCGGAAGCTAGCCGACCAGCCGGCATCCCGACGGCGGGTCGTGCATCGGTACGGGGCGCACCACCCACTCCGCTCGGCGTGACACGCACCGGGGCGGAAGGCGCTGGCGCGGGGCTGCGGTCAGGGTCGTCATGCTTCTTTCCATGCAGGCCAAGGCGGGGGAGAGCTTCTTCGCCATGATCCGGCACGGTGCGGGCCGAAGACATCCTCCGCTCGCATTACCCGGCTCCCCCGTACGGCGGAGGCGGCCGTACCGCTCGTACGACCAGAGGGGTCAGCCGTCCGGCCCAGGTCTGCGCGCCCGCCGCCGCGACCCTGAGCCCAACCATGCGGTAGATAGCGCGAATTGATCGTCGTACCCATAACTGCTCAGCACACGTATCAGCGACCGAGATCGCGATTTGGCAGGAAGCTGACGACCTCACCGAAGGGGCTCCGAGGACAAGCGGAATGCGGCACAGACTGGATTCCCGCCCTCCCTCCCCCTTTACCGAGGAAAGAAATGACGACCATCCCTCAGAGCACGGCGACGGACGCCTTTCAAGCACCAGCCAGGTCCGATTCCATCGGCTCGGAGACAGCCACCGTAGAAATCGTTGTGCCCGTGTACAACGAGGAACGGGCCCTGCCCGGCTGCTTACGCACCCTGCACTCGCGGCTGACGAACGAGTTCCCCTTCCCGTGGCGCATCACGGTCGCCGACAACGCCAGCACCGACCGGACACTGGAAACAGCACACCGTCTCGCCCGTGAGCTGCCCGGCGTCCGGGCCGTGCACCTGGACCGCAAGGGCCGCGGGCTCGCGCTGCGGACCGTGTGGAGCGCGAGTGACGCGGACATCGTCGCCTACATGGATGTGGACCTGTCCACCGGCCTTGACGGGCTGCTGCCTCTGATCGCCCCCCTGGCCAGCGGCCACTCCGACCTGGCCATCGGCAGCCGGCTGGCGCCGGGCGCCCGCACCGTGCGCGGCCCGCGTCGCGAGTTCATCTCCCGCTGCTACAACAGACTGATCCGGCTGTCGCACGGTGCCCGGTTCAGCGACGCACAGTGCGGATTCAAGGCCGGCCGCACAGAGGTGCTGCGGCCCCTCCTTCGGGCGACGCGCGACGACGCGTGGTTCTTCGACACGGAACTACTGCTCCTGGCCGAGCACAACAGGCTGCGCATCCACGAGGTACCGGTCGACTGGGTGGAGGACGTGGACACCAGGGTCGACGTGGTGAGCACCGCGACCGACGACCTGCGGGGGCTGTGGCGCATGGCCCGGCTGAGGGCGTCGGGCGCCGCCACGGTGGAGCTGCCCCGGCGGCCCGAACCGGCCGCCGAACACCCCGATGCGGTCCTCGCCCCCGCCTCCTCCCGCTCCACGCTCTCGTGGGAGCTGGGCTGCTTCATCGCGATCGGCGTCCTCTCGACCGCCGGCCAGGCACTGTTGTACTGGCTTCTGCGCTCCTGGTGGTCGCCCGCACTCGCGAACCTGGTCTCCCTGTTCGTACTCACCTTGTTGAACACGGAAGCCAACCGGCGGCTGACCTTCCGTCATTCCGCCACCACTCCCGCTCGTGCTCATCTCGGCGCCGGCAGCCTCTTCCTGCTCGGCTACCTGATCACCACGGCCTCCGTGATGGGCTTCAAGCACGTCAATCCCGGCGCCTCGGCGGCCGCGGAGACCGCGGTGCTGGCCGTATCGTCCGCCGTGGTGACCGTCGTCCGGTTCACAGCGCTACGGCTCGCCGTCTTCCGCAGCACCCGACGACACACCACCCGATGAAGGCGGATCCCGTCATGAGCAACTCCGCTCCCACTCTCCCCCCCACCTCCGTGGAAGACCGGTCCGCGCCGATGCGTGCTCGTTCCCTGCCCGCCTGGTCGGCGCCCGCGGCTCTCGGTGGCATCCTCGTCCTTGCCGCCCTGCTGTACGGGTGGGCTCTGGGATCCCTGGGCTGGAGCAACTTCTACTACTCGACCACGGCGAAGTCGATGGGCGGCAGCTGGGCCAATTTCCTGCTGGGCTCCTACGACCCGGCCGGTGTGATCACCGTCGACAAACCGCCTGCCGCGCTGTGGCCCCAGGTCGTCAGCTCCAAGATCTTCGGGCTGCACGGGTGGGCCCTGGTCCTGCCGCAACTGCTCGAAGGTGTGGCCGCGGTGCTGGTACTGCACCGCACCGTCCGGCGCTGGGCTGGTGAGGGCGCGGGACTGCTCGCCGCCCTGGTGCTCACGCTCACCCCGATCACCGTGGCCATCAACCGCGACAACAACCCTGACACCCTGCTGGTCCTCCTGCTGGTCTCGGCCGCCTACGCGCTCACCCGGGCCCTGCAGGCGAGCGCGGCATCCGCGGAGGGGCGGGCGGCGACGCTGTGGCTGTGCGCGAGCGGTTTCCTGATCGGCTGCGGCTTCCTGACCAAGATGCTGGCTGCCTGGATGGTGGTCCCCGCCTTCGCAGCCGCCTGGCTCATCGGCGCTGCAGGCACCTGGGCCTCCCGCCTGTGGCGGCTGCTGGCGGCGGGCGCGGTTCTGGCCGTCTCGTCACTGTGGTGGATCGCGATGTTCTCGCTGTGGCCCGGCGATCGTCCGTACATGGGTGGCAGCAAGGACGGCTCGGCCTGGGATCTGGTGATCGGCTACAACGGGCTCGGCCGGATCTTCGACTCCAAGGGAGCCGGCATGCAGGGGGCCGGCGCGTCATTCGGCGGCACGGCCGGTGTCACGCGTCTCTTCAACCAGCAGGTCGCCGGGCAGATCAGCTGGCTGCTTCCCACCTGTGCCGTCGCGCTGGCCGTGGCGGTGGCCGGGGCGGTGCTGCGCCGCCGCGGCGGCCTGAGAGCCGATGCGGTGCTGCCCGGCTACGGGTGGGTGCTCTGGGGAATGTGGCTCGTCGTGTGCGGGGCACTGTTCTCGACTCAGAAGGGCGTCTTTCACCCCTACTACACCACTGAGCTCGCCCCGGCGATCGCCGCGCTGTGCGGGGGGCTGGCGTCCGCGCTCGCTCGCGCCCATCGGGCGGGGGCGCGCTGGGTGGCCGTGGTCGCCCCGGCCGCTGTCGCCGTGACGACCGCCTGGGCCGCGGTGATCATCCGCCGCTCGCCGGACTGGCACGGCTGGCTCGTGTGGCCGGTGCTCGCCGCCGGCTGCGTCGCCGTCGCCCTGCTCCTCGTCTTCCGGCTGCGGGGCCGGGCACTGCCGGCCGCACTCGCGTGCACCGTGGGGGCGGTCCTCCTGGCGCCCGCGGCATGGTCGGTGAGCGTTCCCGGGTCGGAGCAGGCGCTGGGCGGGCTCAACCCGATGGCAGGGCCGCCGGCGATGCAGCCCGTCCCCTACAGCCTTACGGAACTCACCAGCACTCAGCGCAAGATCCTTGACTATGTATCCGAGCAGGCGGGCACCGCACGGATCACCCTGGCCGTCGAACGCGGGGCCATGCTCACCACCCCGTACATCTTGGGCAGCGATAAAACGGTCATCGGGATGGGCGGTTTCACCGGTGACGACAACGCGCCGTCCATTGCACAACTGGAAAAGTGGATCAAGCGGGGCGAACTGCGCTACACCGTGGGCGCGGACAAGGGCGCGCCGGGTCCCCGTACGTTCACCGAACGCACCGAGTGGATCAGCCGGAATTGTGCCAAGGTTCCTCCAGCGGCTTACGGTGTTCAGCCCGGCGCCTCGTCGAAGGGGACCGGCGGCCCTGCGATGGGGCTGTGGGACGACGTCGTGCTGTACGACTGCGCTCCCAGGTGACCGGGGTTCCGGGGGGCGGTCGCCGTCCCCCGAGCCCTTGAGGCGCGTGCCGCCCTGCGGAATGCGACCGCCGGGGCGAGACATCCTCTTCCCTGCCGCCCGACATTCACGGTGCGGCCGACAGCGTCGGCCGCACTCGCGCGACCCTTCCGGCCGCCCGGGGTGACGTGTGCTGCCGGGAGGGGACTCGAGGCCGGAGCAATCCGACGACTGAAGCCGAAGTCACCACCGTTCAGCGGCGTACCCTGGGCATGCCCAGGCCGATCCAGGAGATGATCTCCCGCTGGATCTCGTTGTTGCCGCCGCCGAAGGTGAAGATGACGGCGCTGCGGTAGCCGCGCTCCAGCTCGCCGCGGAGGACCGCGCCCGCGGAACCCTCCTTGAGAGGGCCGGCCGCGCCCAGGACCTCCATCAGCCAGGCGTAGGCCGCCCGGCGCGCCTCGGAGCCGTAGACCTTGACCGCCGAGGCGTCCTGCGGGGTCAGGGCGCCGCGCTGGAGGGCGTCGACCATCCGCCAGTTCAGCAGCCGCATCGCGTCCAGCTGCACGTGGGTGCGGGCGAGGAGGCCGCGCACCCAGCCGAGGTCGGCGACGCGGCGGCCGTCGGCGAGCTTGGTGGCGGCGGCCCAGTCGCGGACGTCGCGCAGGGCCCGGATGGCGGTGGCGCCGTGGGCGGCGAGGGTGACGCGCTCGTGGTTGAGCTGAGTGGTGATCAGGCGCCAGCCCTGGTTCTCCCCGCCGACCCGGCGGGAGAGGGGGACGCGGACGTTCTCGTAGTGGCTGGCGGTGGTGTCGTGCGAGGCCAGCGTGTTGATCAGGGTGCAGGAGTAGCCGGGGTCGCTGGTCGGGACGAGGAGGATGCTGATGCCCTTGTGCGGCGGAACGCCTTCCGTCACGGGGGCGGTGCGGACGGCGAGCCAGACCCAGTCGGCGGTGTCGCCGTTGGTGGTCCAGATCTTCTGCCCGTTGACCACGTACGCGTCGCCGTCGCGCACCGCCCGGGTGGTGAGGGAGGCGAGGTCGGTGCCGGCGCCGGGCTCGCTGTAGCCGATGGCGAAGTCCAGCTCGCCGGAGAGGATGCCCGGGAGGAAGGCCGCCTTCTGCTCGTCGGTGCCGAACCGCATGAGGGTGGGGCCGACCGTGTTGAGCGCCATGAGCGGCAGCGGCACTCCGGCCTGGGCGGCCTCGTCGAAGAAGATGAACTGCTCGACGGGGGTCATCCCACTGCCCCCGTACTCCTTCGGCCAGCCCACGCCGAGGCGGCCGTCCGCGCCCAGGCGGCGGACGGTCCGCCGGTAGAACCGCTTCCGCTCGGCCGCGTCGGCGTGGCGCGCGGACGCCTCGTCGGGCACCAGATCCGCGAAGTAGGCGCGCAGTTCGGCCCGTAACCGCTGCTGCTGCGGGGTGTACTGGAGATCCACGGCCCCTCCATGTGGTCGCCGGCGGTCCCTGTGGGTGCGGGCGGACACGGTAGAGCGCGGTGCGGCAATACGGAAGGCACGCGCGGCCGTGGGCGGGCGCGTGCCCGGGCGACGCGAAGGGCGGACCCCCGGAAGGGGGTCCGCCCTGGTCGTGCGCTGCTGCGCGGAAGGCCGTGCCGCGGCCTCAGCGCCCCGCGTGCCGGCGGTGCCGCCCGC